>JAIXVY010000155.1 GCA_027482505.1 Opitutaceae bacterium
ATCGTCGGCTTCGCCGGCCTCGTCGGCTCCGGTCGCAGCGAGATCGCGCAGGCCATTTTCGGTCTCGATGCGCGCGCCACCGGCTCGGTGGAGCTCGACGGTCGCCCGCTTGCCCTCGGCTCGGTGCGCGCCTCGCTCGCCGCCGGCGTGGGCCTCGTGCCCGAGGACCGCAAGCGCCAGGGCTGCGTGCTCGGCATGTCCTGCCGGTCCAACATCAGCATGGCCATCCTCGACCGGCTCACGCGCCTCTTCGGCCTGCTCGACAAGGCCCGCGAGGAGACGGTGGCGACCGACTATTTTCAACGCCTGCGCGTGAAAGCCGCCTCGCTCGACGCGCCGGTGAACTCGCTCAGCGGCGGCAACCAGCAGAAGGTCGTGCTCGCCAAGTGGCTGGCCCGCGGCGGCCGCCTCCTGATCGTGGACGAGCCCACGCGCGGCGTGGACGTGGGCGCCAAGGCGGCCATCCACGAGCTCATCGACGAGCTGGCCTGCCAGGGCCTCGCGGTGATGATGATCTCCTCGGAGCTGCCCGAGGTGATCGGCCTGTCGACGCGCATTCTCGTGCTGCGCGAGGGAGGTTTGGCCGGCGAGCTATCGCACGCCGAGGCGACGCAGGATGCGGTGCTGCGTCTGATGGCCGGCGTGGCCAAGGCCGCGGCTTGAAGAGACGGCAGACCTGCGACGCCGTCGCCCCGAGTCGTTAGCCCACGCGCGACTAGGCCACGGTCGTTTTTCAGGCCGTGTAACCTATTGGGTTACACAGGCTGGGGACCAGGAGGGCGTCGAACCTGCGAGTTTCGCCTGTGGCAAGGCGTGAAGCGGAACGCAGAACAAGCCCGGTGTAACCTATTGGGTTACACTTTCCGGTCGGTCGGCTAGGCGGCGAGGCCGGCGGCGAGGGCGAGGGCGCTGCGGGCGCGGTTCAGGATGTAGAGGTGATAACCGGGCGCGCCGTGCGCGAGCAGGTCGCGGATCTGGTCGAGCGCCCAGTCGACGCCGATGAACTCGACGACGTCGGGATCTTCGCTCGCCACTTCCAGGCGGCGGGTAAGCGCGGCGGGCAGCACGGAGCCGGAGAGCGTCGCGATGCGCTGGATTTGTTTAAACGAGAGGACCGGCATTATGCCGGGCACGATGGGCACCGTGATGCCGCGCGCGCGGCACTTCTCGACGAAGCGGTGGTAGATCGCGTTGTCGAAAAAGAGCTGGGTGGTGACGAAGGCGGCGCCGGCGTCGACCTTGCGCTTGAGCGCGTCGAGGTCGGCGTCGAGCGAGACGGCCTCGGGGTGCTTTTCCGGATAACCGCCGACGCCGAGGCAGAAATCGGGGTGGCGGGCCTTGAGGAGAGAGACGAGCTCGTTGGCGTAGCGCAGTCCGTCGGGTGCGGGGGTGAAGGTGGTCGCGCCCTTGGGCGGATCGCCGCGCAGGGTCATGATGTTGCGGTAGCCCTGCGCGTGCAGCGTGTCGGCGATGGCGTCCAGCTCGGCGCGGCTGTGTCCCACGCAGGTGAGATGGGGCATGACGGTGTAGCCGAGTTCGTCCTTGAGAATGGCGGAAACCTGGGCGGTGCGGTCGCGCGTGGTGCCTCCCGCGCCGTAGGTCACGGAGACGAAGTCCCACGGGATGCGCTGAAGCGCGGTGGCGGCGGCGCGCAGGGCGGCCACGCCGGCGTCGTCCTTGGGCGGGAAAAACTCAAGCGAGCGAAGCGGGCGGTTCTCCGCGAAGAGAGCGGAAATGGGACGGTCGGCGCGGGGAGCGGACATGGACGGAAAATTTTAACGCAGAGACGCAGAGGCGCGGAGAAAGCTAGGAGAGAGAAAAAGGCAGGGATCTAAGTCAATATATCAATATATTTGTATTTATTGATATGTTTTCGCTCTCTGCGCCTCTGCGTCTCTGTGTTGGAAATCGATTTCTTAGCCGAGCTTGAGCAGTTCGCGGCTGAGGAAGGCGGTTTGGGCGGCGGCGAGTTCGCGTATGCCTTTTTGGGCGAGGGCGAGGAGCTGGGTGAATTCTTCGCCGCTGAAGGTGGCTTCCTCGCCGGAGGCCTGGGCCTCCACGAAGCGGCCGCGGCCGGTCATGACGATGTTGGCGTCGACCTCGGCGTCCTTGTCCTCGGAGTAGGGAAGATCGAGGAGGGGCTGGCCCTTGAGCAGGCCGACGCTGATGGCGGCGACGGAGTCGACGAGGGGGTTCTCCTTGATCTTGCCGGTGTCGAGGAGGGTCTGGACGGCGAGGCGGGCGGCGAGGTAGGCGCCGGTGATGGAGGCGGTGCGGGTGCCGCCGTCGGCCTGGAGGACGTCGCAGTCGATCCAGAGGGTGTTCTGGCCGAGCTTGTCGAGGTCGAGCACGGCGCGGATGGAGCGGCCGATGAGGCGCTGGATCTCGACGGTGCGGCCGTCGATCTTGCCCTTGGCGATGTCGCGCTGCTTGCGCTCGTGGGTGCTGTAGGGGAGAAGTGAATACTCGGCGGTGAGCCAGCCGCCGGGGACGCGCTGCTGCTTCATCCAGGTCGGGACGTTGTTCTCGATGGTGGCGGCGCAGATGACGCGGGTGTTGCCGAAGGAGACGAGGACGGAGCCGGTGGCGTGGGGGGCGATGCCGGCCTCGAATTTGACCGGGCGAAGCTGGTCGTGGGCGCGGCCGTCGGAGCGAAGGGTGGTGGACATGGGATGTTAAAAGACGAATGACCTAGGGCCCGCGGCCAATGGTCAAACCGGGAAGCGCCTCCCGGGCATCGTCAATCAATGATTGACGAAAGGCTTGGCGGGTTCGGAGTGCCGGGCGGACGGGGCCTGGGCGGTGGCCGAGGGAGGGGAGGATCAGTCGTCCTCGGTGGGCTGGGCGGGGGGGCGGGCGGCGCCGTTGCCTTGGGGGAGGGGCGAGCGGGTGCCGGAGCCGGCGGCGGGAATGGGCGGGCGCGTGCCGGAGCCGACGGCGACGGGCTTGATGACGCGCTCGGGCTCGGGCGCCATCTGGGCGGCCATGTGGGCGATGAGGCGTTCGTTGAAGGTGTGCGCGGGGTCGTGGCCCATGCGGCGAAGGGCCTGCACCATGGAGGCTACCTCGACGAGGCGGGCCATGTCGCGGCCGGGGCGGACGAAGAGCTCGAAGTGCGGGAGTTTGAGGTCGAGGATCTCGAAGAAGTGTTCCTCCAGGCCGGTGCGCTCCTCGACGACCTCGGGGGTCCACTCGCGGAGGGTGACGACGAGGTCGAGGCGTTTGTCGAGGCGGACGGCGTGGATGCCGAACATCTCGGCGATGTTGATGATGCCGATGCCGCGGCACTCCATGTAGCCGCGGTTGAGCGGGCGGGAGGAGGCGAGGAGGTCGCGCTCGTCGATGCGCTTCACCACGGTGAGGTCGTCGGCGACGAGCGAGTGGCCGCGCTCGATGAGGGCGAGGGCGCACTCGGATTTGCCGGCGCCGGCCTCGCCGCGGAGCATCACGCCCATGCCGCGGATCTCCATGGTGGTGGCGTGGACGGTGGTGGCGGGGGCGAACTCGTTGTCGATGCAGAGGGTGGCGAGATTGACCCAGTGCATGGTGATCATCGCGGTGCGGAAGATGGGGAGCTTCCTTTCCTGGGCGATGGCCATCAT
>JAIXVY010000497.1 GCA_027482505.1 Opitutaceae bacterium
CACGGCGCGGCCGTCGGAGGAGAAGAACTCGTGGCCGGCGATCTCCATGTTCATGGTCCGGGCGTGCAGTTTCTGGAGCCCGGAGCCGTCGGCGCGAATCAGCCAGACGCGGTCGACCATGTGCCACGGTCCCTCGTGGCAGAACATGAGCTGCCCCGGATCGGTCGGGGAAAACTGGACGTGGTTGAGCCAATCCGTGGCGCGATGAACGACGCGCAACTCGCCGGTGCGGGCGTCCAGGGTGAAGATCTGCATCGGCAGGCGCGCGGTTAGGCGGCGGGCGAGGCGGATCTCCTTTTGCTCGGCGAAGGTGAAGGGGCGTCCGTCGCGGGCGCGAAGCGAAGGGTCGTCGCGCATCCATTCGCCCTGAGGATTGGCCGCGGTCTTTTTCGCAGCGACGCTGGAGTCGGGAGGGGCGTCGGCCGGAGGAGCTTCCTCTGTTAGCGTGCCGGCGAGCAGGGTTTCGTCGGAGTTAACGCTCGCGATGCCCGCGTGCGGCGGCAGCAGGCCGATGCGGCGTTCGGCGCGGTCGGCGAGCGTAACGGCGAAGACCGCGATGCGGTCGCCCTCGGCGCGGGTGAAGTAGACGTCGCCGCTCTTCCGTCCGGCCTGGATGACGCGGACTTCGCCTTCGACCAAGGATGCGAGGGCGCGCGTCTCCAGGTCGATGACGCCGATCCCGCGCGGAGTGGTGACGATCAATCCGCGGCCGTCGGGCGTGAAGGCATGCTGGTGAAAATAGAGGCTGGCCGTTCCCGGCTCCTCGGACAGTCGCACCACGCGGCGGCCGGTGGCGGCATCGATCCATTCGCGCGGGGGCTCGGCGCGGAGGACGGCGGAGGGTGCGATGAAGGCCATGGCGATAAGGCCTAGCGACAGCGGGCGCATGGCCGCGATCATGGGACAAAGGCGGGCACGGCCTTGCCGTCGGCGGAGAGAAAATCGGCGACGGGATTTTTTCCCCCTAGACCGTTCAAACCGGAGACGACTGCGCGGGCGTTGAAGCGAGCCCCTTCGACCGAGGTGTGTGTTCCCTTGTCGGCGAAGAGCGGGTCGACGGCGTCCTTGCCGATTTTTTCGTAGCCTCGGGCGATGATCTCGTTGAGGTCGACGAAGAGCGCGCCGCCTTGCTCGGCGGCCTGTTTCGCCCACAGGCCGTAGCCCGCGGAGGCGCGGTTTATCTTGCCCTGGTCGTTCCAGCTTTTGCGGGGAATGAGCGAGCAGACGACCGGCACCGCGCCCTTGGCCTTGGCGGTCGCGACGTAGTGGCGCATATACCAGCCGAAGCTGCGCACGGTCTCGGATTTTCCGGTGAGGATGTTTTTCTCCACAAAGACGGTCTCGTCGCCGTTGCCCTTGATGGTGCCGCGGGCGCGGGTGGATTTGGTCACCGGCGGGTCCTCGTTGATGGGACCGGAGTCGTTGTGGCCGAACTGCATGATCACGACGTCGCCCTCGCGCAGCTCCTTGAGGATGTCGTCCCAGCGGCCTTCGGTCAGAAAAGTGCGCGAGCTGCGGCCGCCAATGGCGCGGTTGACCAGATTGATTTTGGCGGCGTCGAAAAACGGGGCGAGTTCGTCGCCCCAGCCGCGCTGGCCGGCGGTGCCGACCTTCACCGTGGAATCGCCGATGATCCAGAGCGTGGGAAGATCCGAGCGGGATTTTTGCTCCAGGCCGGCTTTTTTCGCGTCCTCCACGGGCCGATCATCGGCGGCCGGGCCGGAGGGGCCGGCGAAGGCCGCCGCTAGGCCGAGCGTGATAAAAGCCAGAAACGCGGGCAAACGCAGACGCGCAAGGGGGTGCATAGGGGTGATTGAAGACTAGGCGGACCGCGGCGGGAGCGGAGCGCGCGCTTATCAGACAGTAAGAGGGCTGAAGCATCAAATTGGCGTCGAACCTCCGGTCGTCGGCCGGAACTCTTACGGTAAGGTGGGCAGGGGGTGGCATGACGACGCAAAACCCTGCCGTGATAAGGTCGCTATTCTTCACCCCCACTAGCCATCCGTTCGCTTTTATGAAACCGAGATCCTGGTCGTTTCGCGTCGTTTTTTACACCCTAGGCTGGTCCGTCGCCGCGTTTTTGGGCGCGGGCGTTTCGTCGGTCCGCGCCGAGGTAACGCTGGCCAGTCCGTTCACCGATCATCTGGTGTTGCAGCGCGACTTGCCCGTTCCCGTGTGGGGTCGCGCCGAGCCGGGCGAGCGCGTGACCGTGAGTTTCGCCGGCCAAAAGCGCAGAACGAAGGCGGGCGCCGACGGAGCGTGGCGGGTCGAACTCAAGCCCTTGAAGGCATCCTCCGAAGGGCGCGAACTGGTCGTCACCGGCTCGAAGACCGCCGAGCCGATCAAGCTGGCCGACGTGCTGGTGGGCGAAGTGTGGCTCTGCTCGGGCCAGAGCAACATGGATTTCACCGTGGCGAAGACGGAAAAATATTATTTCGCCGGCGTGCTCAACGAGGCGGAGGAGGTGGCGGCGGCGAATCATCCGCGCATCCGCATGTTCACCGGCCAGTGGAAAAAGAGCTACGAGCCCGAGACGCGGGTCGAGGGCGCCTGGCTGGTTTGCACCCCCGAGACGGTGCGCGAGTTTTCCGCCGTCGGCTATTTTTTCGCGCGCCGCGTGCAGCAGGACCTCGATGTGCCGGTGGGCATCGTGACGCTGACCTTCGGCGCGAGCAGCGCGCAGGCCTGGGTGCGCCGCGAGGCCGCGCTCTCCGATCCTCGCCTAGCGGCGGAGCTGGCTAAGTTCGACGAAGCCGTGAAGGCCTACCGCTCCGATCCCAAGGCCTTGGAAAAACACGAGGCCGCCCTGGCGGAATGGCGCGTCAAGGCCGACGCCGCCAAGGCCCAGGGACAGCGCGCGCCGCGCGGCCCCCGCCATCCCGATCCGGTGCAGAACCAGCACAATCCCACGGTCATGTTCAACGGCATGATCGCCCCCGTGATTCCGTATGCGATCCGCGGCGTGCTTTGGTATCAGGGCGAATCCATCCCCGGGCCGCGCGAACTTTTTCCGGTCTGGAACGAGACGCTCATCCGCGACTGGCGTTCGCTCTGGGGGCGCGAGTTCCCGTTCTTTTTCGTGCAGCTCGCCGGCCTTGATGGGCGCAGCAACAGTCCCGAGGTCCGCGCCCTCCAGGCCGAGGCGCTCAAGCTGCCCGGCACCGGCATGGCCGTGGCCATCGACGTGGGCGACAAGACGGATGTGCATCCCAAGAACAAGCAGGCGGTGGGCGATCGCCTCGCGCGCCTCGCGCTCGCCCGCGCCTATGGCCGCGACATCGCCGACTCCGGGCCGACGGCGATCGCGGTCTCGCGCGAGCCCGAGCACGGCTTGCGGGTCCGTTTTGGCGATTTGCACGGCGGTCTGGCCACGCGCGAAGGCGCCGCGCCCGGCGGCTTCGAGGTGGCCGGCGCCGACGGCAAGTTCGTCGCCGCCGAGGCGGTGATCGAGGGCGAGACCGTGGTGGTGCGGGCCGATCAGGTGGCGGAGCCCGTCGCGGTGCGTTACGCGTGGGCCTCCTGGCCGGTGGCCGCCAACCTGCAGAACAAGGCCGGATTGCCGGCGGCGCCGTTCAGGCTGGACGCGAAGTAGTCGATTGACGGATACGCCATCCCTTAGCGCGGGGCGAAGGCCTTCAGCGCGGGGAGGGCGCGTCCGTTGAAATCGAATAGGGCCATGTTTTCCCAACCGTTGCCGGAGCGCGGATCGTGGTTGTCCCAGCCGTTGCCGGGAGTGGCGAGCCACGTGGGCTCCCAGTAGACCACGCCGGCCCCGCGACCCCCGGGAACGGAGCGCACGACATCGAAAACATCGCGCAAAAACGCGGCCTGGCCGGCCGGCGTGGCGGGGTAGGCCGGCAAGAGGCGCGAAGCGTCGCCCGCGATGTTTGGCTGGGCGTCGGCGCTTTCCAGGGTGAAGGGGTAGGCCGTCTCGAGCACCAGCACCGGGCGCTCGTAGCGTTCGGCGAGCCCGGCGAGCGATGTCGCGAGCCTGGCGGGAGAAGCGTGCAGATAGGCGTAGTAGGAGACGCCGGTGATGTCCCAATCCACGCCGGCGGCGCGCACGCCGTCGAACCACCAGCGAAGCAGCGCGTCGTCTGTGCTGGTGCCGAGGTGAAGCGCGACGCGGGTGCCGGGATGGGCCTCGCGCACGGCGCCGATGCCGGCCTGAAGGAGGCGGGCGAGCGGGCCGAAATCGTCGGCGCCGCGTCCGGTGACGCGGCCGTCGGGCCAGAGCATGCCGTCGTTGGTCTCGTTGCCGATCTGCGCGTAATCGGCGGGCGTGCCTTGGGCGGCGAGCGCGCGGCAAAGCGAGAGGGTGTGCTCGCGCACGGCGGCGACTAGCTCGTCAAACGAAAGCGCGGACCAGGCGGCGGGCTTGGTTTGTTTTCCCGGGTCCGCCCAGGTGTCGGAGTAGTGGAAATTGACGAGCAGCTTGAATCCGAGGGCGCGGGCGCGGCGGGCGAGCGTCAGAATCCGCTCGGTGCCGTGGTAGCCGTCCGGAGACGCGACCCACACGCGCAGGCGCAGGGTGTCGACGCCGTGGTCGCGCAGAATGCGGAGCGCGTCCTCCGGCTCGCCGTCGGCGCGAAAGAAGCGCGCCCCGAGCGCCTCGGCCTTGGGCAGCGAGGAAACGTCGGCGCCGCGTATGAATGAAGTCGTCGCGGGCGGCTCGGCGCTCGCCAGGGAGGCGGCGAGCAAGGCGGGTAAGATAAGCAGTGGCCGCCGGAGCACGCGCATCGCGTCGCTTTCGTCAGGGCGCTTCGGGCAGGCCTCGGCCGTTGACCAAGGGTTCGCCGCGGTCGCCGGGGCGGAAGGCCTGCGTCATGGGGTCCATGGGCAGGATACGTCCTTCGGCGTCGAACTCCATGCGCACGAGGCAGACCTCGCGCTTGTAGCCGCCGCCGCCGGGAATGGCGTGGCGGTGGTAGGCG
>JAIXVY010000271.1 GCA_027482505.1 Opitutaceae bacterium
ATCTCCGCCTAATTTTTAACACCAACCGCAACCCTCCCTCAGGCGAACATAGTCATGGCCCATAAAAAAGGTGCAGGCACAACCAGCAACGGCCGCGAGTCCCACAGCAAGCGCCGCGGCGTGAAGATCTTCGGCGGCCAGTCCGTCGTCGCCGGCAACATCATCGTCCGTCAGTGCGGCTCCAAGCTGCACGCCGGAGAAAACGTCGGCACCGGCCGCGATTGGACCCTCTTCGCCCTCAAGGACGGCGTGGTCCAGTTCGACAAGGCTCGCCGCAAGGTCGCCGTCGTCTGAGACGCCCGGTGATTTGATCCGTCGCTTTCCCTGCGCCGTCCTCCCCGAGGACGGCGCTTTTTTGTGCCTGCGTTTCAGCCGGTTCTCGCCTCCCCTTGGCCTCGCACGCCCTTCCGCACCCCATGTCGCCCGACCGCCTCGCCGAACTTCGCCGCCAACGCGCTCTGGTCGCCCAGCATCTAGCCTGGATCGACTCCGAGCTCATCGCGACCGGAGCAGGCCAGCCGCCCGACCCTTCGATAGAAACCGCGGCGGCGGTCATCGCGCCGCCCCTCCTGCCGACGCCGGAAGCGCATGCGAATCCCGCGGTGGCGCTGGCCAACAAGAAGGCCGACGAAATCATCGAGCAATACCGCGCCACCGAGGCGCTGGATCCGTCCTCCACCAAACGCGGCTGCCTCCTGCTCATCGGAGCCGTGTTCGCCCTGGGCGGCGCGGTGGTGCTGGCGATCTACTACTTCGGCTACGCGCGCTGAACGCGACCGCACGCGGATCGGCCCCAATACCACCGGCTGAATACATTCAGACGTTAACCACGAATTTCACGGATAAGCACGGATGGGGCCGATTGTATCCGTGATTATCCGTGGTCGAAAGACTGAGGCCCTGGTCCAAAGGCTATCAGCCATTGGTATAAATCCAGCCCTTCGCGGCGATCTCCGCGCCCCTGAGTCTTCGCGTTAAAGATAAAAACCTCGGATGATCGGCGTCAGGGCAGCCAAGGGAAGCGCCGGGCGTCGGGTTTGCGCTTCTCGCGCTGCGCGCCGTGAAACTCCTTCGCTTCCTCGCTCATGTAGTAGAGCAGGGTCGCGTTGCCCGCCAGTTCCTGGATGCCCGCCTGGCCGTCGAGTTCGGCGTTGAAGGCGCTCTTCAGGGCGCGAATCGCCAGCGGCGAATGGCCGAGGATCTCCTTCGCCCACTTCACGCCCTCCGCCTCCAGCTCGGCCACGGGCACGACCTTGTTCACCAGACCCATGTCGAGCGCCTCCTGGGCGTTGTATTGGCGGCAAAGATACCAAATCTCGCGGGCCTTTTTCTGACCGACCAGACGCGCCAGATAGCTGCTGCCGAAGCCCGCGTCGAAGGAGCCCATCCGCGGCCCCACTTGGCCGAAGACACCGTTGTCCGCCGCGATCGTGAGGTCGCACACCACGTGCAGCACGTGGCCGCCGCCGATCGAGAAACCCGCAACGAGGGCGATCACGACCTTGGGCATGGAACGGATCAGCTTTTGCAGATCGAGCACGTTGAGCCGGGGCACGCCGTCGGTGCCGACGTAGCCCGCGTGTCCGCGCACGCCCTGGTCGCCGCCGGCGCAGAAGGCGTATTTGCCGTCGGTGTGCGGGCCTGCGCCGGTCAGCAGCACCACTCCCACCGTCGGGTCCTCGCGGGCGTCGAGAAAGGCCTCATACATCTGATGCACCGTGTCGGGCGTGAAGGAGTTGCGCCGATGCGGGCGGTTGATGGTCACCTTCGCGATGCCATCCGCCTTCTCGTAAATGATGTCGGAGTATTCCTTAACGCGTTTCCAAGCGATGCTCTGGGTCATGGGAGGAACTACAGGTTGCCCGCCTCGCCCGGACCGTCAACGCCCCGCGAAGGGACCCATTGACTCGGCCGCCCGCCCGGGGCGATGCTAGCCGTTCCATCTCCTCCATGAGTTCTGCGCCCGCGCCGTCCAAGGTGTCCGTATCCGCCAAATTGGGTCTCAGCCTCGGCGCCCTGGGGGTCGTCTTCGGCGACATCGGCACCAGCCCGCTCTACACCATGCGCGAGTGCCTCCAGCACTCGGCCCTCACTCTTCCGCTCGAGGAACGCGTGCTGGGCATACTCTCGCTCATCTTCTGGGCCCTGACCTTCATCGTCAGCGTCAAGTATCTCAGCTTCATCATGAGGGCCGACAACCGCGGCGAAGGCGGCAT
Organism: Opitutaceae bacterium; assembly: GCA_027482505.1. Taxonomy (GTDB): domain Bacteria; phylum Verrucomicrobiota; class Verrucomicrobiia; order Opitutales; family Opitutaceae; genus IMCC26134_A. Next base: position 2,217 of record JAIXVY010000271.1, read on the forward strand.
CTTCGCCCTGCTCGCGCTCAGCGACACCCGCCCCGCCTCGGTCGCCCGCGGCCTGGGCTTCGGCACCCTAGTCATCCTGCTGGGCGCGGCCCTGCTCTACGGCGACGGCGTAATCACTCCCGCCATCTCCGTGCTCGGCGCCGCGGAGGGCTTTAAAAACATCAACCCGGCCATGGAGCGCTTCGTGGTGCCGCTCGCCGTCGTCATCCTAGGCACTCTGTTCTGCGTGCAGCGCAAGGGCACCCATGCCATCGGCCTCTTCTTCGGCCCCGTGATGGCGCTCTGGTTCTTCGTCCTGGGCCTGCTCGGCGTGGTCAAAATCTTCGACAACCCCGCCATCCTCGCCGCGCTAAACCCCTTCTACGGCTACCAGCTTCTCGTCCACGATCCCATCCGCATGGGCGCGCTGCTTGGCGCCATCGTGCTCGCCGTCACCGGCGCCGAGGCGCTCTACGCCGACATGGGCCACTTCGGCCGACGCTACATCGCCGGCGCCTGGTATTTCGTGGCCTTCCCCGGACTGGTCCTGAACTACTTCGGCCAGGGCGCCTACGTGATCGAACATCCCGAGATCTACGCCGACGGACCCAAGGGCGATCTCAACCCGTTCTTCGCCCTCGCCCCGGAAGGCCCCCTGCGACTCGGCCTCGTGCTGCTCTCCATCGCCGCCGCCATCATCGCCAGCCAGGCGCTCATATCCGGCGTCTTCTCGCTGACCCGCCAGGCCATCCAGCTCGGCTACTTCCCGCGCCTGAAGATCATCCACACCAACGCCGAACACTCCGGCCAGATCTACATCCCGCTGATCAACTGGCTGCTCGCCATCGGATCGATCTGGGTGGTGATCAGCTTCCGCTCGTCCGACGCGCTCGCCGCCGCCTACGGCATCGCCGTCACCGGCACCATGGCCGTCACCACCTACGCCTTTTACCGAGTCACCCGGCACCGCTGGCGCTGGTCTTGGTTCCGCGCCGCCGGCCTCGCCGCGCTCTTCCTCGTCGTCGACCTGGCCCTGCTAAAGTCCAACCTCCACAAATTCGCCGACGGCGGCTGGCTGCCGCTCGCCATGGCGCTCGTCATCCTCGCCATCATGCACGCCTGGCGCCGCGGCCGCGACGAGATCCAGGAAAAGGTCTATGGCTCCGCCGTCGCCGAGCTCGACCTCGCCAGCATCGCGCGCAGCAAAAACATCGTCCGCGTGCCCGGCTCGGCCGTTTTCATGGTCGCCACCCCCAAGGGCACCCCGCTCGCCCTGCTCCACCACCTCAAGGCCAACAAGTGCCTCCAGCAAAACGCCG
>JAIXVY010000460.1 GCA_027482505.1 Opitutaceae bacterium
CCGCCATGACTTGGGAGATCGCACTCATCTTCGCGCTGCTCGTCGCCACTTTCGGGCTTTTCGTCTGGGAAAAATTCTCCCCGGACCTGGTGGCGCTCGGGCTCCTCGTCGCCTTGGTCGCCACCGGCCTGCTGCCGCAAAAGGACGCGTTGAGCGTCTTCGCCCATCCCGCGCCGTTCACCGTGGCGGCCATGTTCGTGCTGAGCGCGGCCTTGGTGAAATGCGGCGCGGTGGACCGGATATCCCATTGGGTGGAGAAGATAGGATCCCTGCCCTACGCCATAGTCGTCACCCTGCTGGTCTTGGCCGTGGCCGGAGTCTCCGCATTCATCAACAACACCCCGGTGGTGGTCGTTTTCCTGCCGGTCGTGCTCAACCTCGCCCGCCGGATGAAGATCACGCCGTCCAAGCTGCTCATCCCCCTCTCCTACGCCGCCGTGCTGGGCGGCGTTTGCACCCTAATCGGCACCAGCACCAACCTGGTGGTCTCGGGCATGATCGAGTCGAAGGGCCTTCCCCCGCTCCACCTCTTCGAACTGGCCTGGCTTGGGGTTCCCATGACTTTTGTGGGCGCCGCCTACCTGGGACTCTTCGGCAATCGGCTACTGCCTTCGCGCGAGATGCTCACCTCCATCCTGACCGAGGAGGAGCGTCGCGAGTATATCACCGAGGCCTTCGTCCAACCCGCCTCGCCCGCCATCGGCAAGACGCTCGCCCAGGCCGGCCTGACCCCGTCGCGCGGCGTCCGCGTGCTTGAGATCGTCCGTCACGGCGTGGCCTTCAATCTCGAGACGGACAAAACCCTCCTTCAGTCCGGCGACCGCCTGATTCTCTCCTGCCGTCCCAAAGGCATCGCCGCGACCCGCGCCGCGGCCGGCATAGATCTGGTGACGGAGCTCAACCTCGGCATCGAGCAGATCGCCGCCCACGAGGGCTCGTTGGTCGAGGCCGTCGTCAATCCCCGCTCCGAACTCGTCGGCCGCACCGTGCGGGAAATCAATTTTCGCCAACGCTACCGACTCGTCGTGCTCGCGCTGCATCGCGAGGGCCGGAATGTCCGCGAAAAAGTGGATACCCTGCCGCTGGAGCCCGGGGACGTGCTGCTCATGATGGGAACCGACCAGGCCATCAACGCGCTCTCCGGCAATCGCGATCTTACCCTTTTCGACCACGCCGATCGCACCCCCGCCAAGTCCAAGCCCGGCCACATGCCGCTGGTCCTCGGCGTCATCGCGGCGGTTATTTTGGGCGAATGCTTCGGCCTGGTGTCGATCGAACTGGGCGCGCTGGCCGGCTGCGTCCTTCTCTGCGCGGCGGGCGTGCTCAAGCCCCGCGAAGCCTACGATGCCATCGAGTGGCCCGTTCTCTTCATCATCTTCGGCATGCTGGCCATGGGGCTCGCCTTGGATCGCACCGGCGCGGCCGCCTGGCTCGCGGGCCACATCGTCGGCTTCGCCGAGCACGCCGTGCCGCCGGCGCACAAGGCCTTCTTCGTCCTCGGCGCCATCTACTTCGTGACGATGGTGCTGACCGAGCTGCTTTCCAACAACGCCGTGGCCGCGCTCATGATTCCCATCGCCCTGGGCATCGCGCAAAAACTGGGCGTCCACCACGAACCCTTCGTGATCGCCGTCATGTTCGCCGCCTCGGTCGCCTTCGCCACGCCCATCGGCTACCAGACCAACACCTATGTCTACGGAGTCGGCGGCTACAAATTCGGCGATTTCGTGAAAATCGGCGTCCCGCTCAACCTCATGTGCATGGTGGTGGCGCTCATCATCATTCCCCGCGTCTGGCCCTTCTGAAGTCGTTCGGGGGCGGCCATCGGACTCTCAGTTTCGCTCGCGGGAAGAAATCGGGCCACGAAAAACGCGTCCCCGTTTTCAGGGACGCGTCGAAAGGAACGGCGGTCGTTTGCTTTCCGATGGAGTTTACTCGTCGCGACGGCCAGAGAGCAGCAGAAGGATATGGAGCAGCGAACCCAGCGAGGCGACGAAGGCCGCCACGTAGGTCAAGGCCGCGGCGTCCAAGGTCTGATTAACCCCGCCCATCTCGTCGCGATCCAAGATGCCGAGACCGACAAGCTGCTGCTTGGCGCGGCGGCTGGCGTCGAATTCCACCGGCAGGGTCACGAACTGGAAGAGGCAGATGACCGCCAGCGCGATGGCGCCGACCAGGAGCAATTTGCCGCCAATGGCGGTGCTGATCAGGAAAATGCCCGCGATCATGACGAAATTGGAAACGCCGGCCGCGATCTGCGTGGCGGGGGCGAGCGTCTGGCGAATCGTCATCATGGAGTAGCCGACTTTGTGCTGGATGGCGTGGCCGGCCTCATGGGCCGCGACGCCGAGGGCGGCAAGGCTGGAGCCGTGATAATTGTGGGCGGAGAGGGCCAGCTCCTTGGTCATCGGATTGTAGTGATCCGTGAGCTCCCCTGGGACCTCGATGATTTTCACATCGGTGATGCCCGCGGAACGGATAACCGCCTCGGCGGCTTCGCGACCGGTGATTCCGCCTCGCGACCCGATCTGCGCGTTTGCGGCGTAGGCGCTGCGGATGCGCATCTGCGCATACAAGCCAAACAGCATGGGAATGATGATGAGGACGATCCAGATTAGCATGGTGGGAAATGGTGAATTTGCTGGGTAAAACGTGCGCCTTTATCGGCTTTGCAAGCGGAAGCGGAAGGACATGAAAAAGCCGGCGCGGTTTATAACCACGCCGGCCGATTCACCACCAGGGCAAGATTCACGCCCGCCGCACCACACGGCGAACGTGAGAAACTGGCCGCGGAGCCTGGCCGATTCCGCGGACAAAAGCCCGGCGCGGCCGCCGGGCGCGAAGCTCAGATGGAGGGAACGTCGAGCCAGCGGCGCTGAGCCCAGCTCTCGAGCGCGAGCTCGGCGAGTTGCACGCCCTTGGCGCCTTCCTTGAGGTTCCAAGGGAAGGGCTCGTCCTTCACCACGTGGCGGAGGAAGAGCTCCCACTGCACCTTGAAGGCGTTGTCGTAAACGGCCTGGTCCGGCACGCGGGTCCAGCCGTCGCGATACTTGATCGGGCTGTCGATGTCGGGGTTCCAGATGCAGCGGGGCGTGGCCGCGAGCGACTGGGCCTTGCAATCGCGCAGGCCGGCGACGGCGGTGCCGTGGGTGCCGTCGACGTGGAGCGTGAGGAGATCGTCGCGATCGACGCGCGTCGCCCACGAGGAGTTGAAATGGAGGATGGTGCCGTTTTTCAGCTCGAAGGTCGCGTAGGCGGCGTCGTCGGCGGTGCACTTGTAGGGCTTGCCGGCCTCGTCCCAGCGCTGGGGAATGTGGGTGGCGCCGAGGCAGGTCAGGCTCTTGATGTCGCCGAAGAGGTTCTGGATCACATACTGCCAGTGGCAGATCATGTCCACGATGATGCCGCCGTCCTCTTCCTTGCGGTAGTTCCAGGAGGGGCGCTGCAGCTTCTCGTGCTCGCCGGTGAAAACCCAGTAGCCGAACTCGCCGCGCACGGAGAGGATCTTGCCGAAAAAGCCCTGGTCGATGAGCCACTTGAGCTTCACGAGGCCGGGCAGCCAGAGCTTGTCCTGCACCACGCCGTTCTTGAGGCCGGCGGCGGTCACCTCGTTGTAAAGCGCGAGCGCCTCCTTGGAGGTGGTGGCGGTGGGCTTCTCGCAGTAGATGTGTTTCTTGGCCGCGATGGCCTTGCGCACGCCGACGGGACGCTGGCCGGTGAGGCACGCGTCGAAGTAGATCTGGTTGGCGGGATCGGCGAGGGCGGCGTCGAGATTGGTGCTGTAGCGCTTCACGCCGGCGCGGGCCGCGAGGGCGGCGAGCTTGGTCTCGCTGCGACCGACGAGGATCGGGTCGGGCAGGATGACCTCGGAGTCGTTCAGTTTGACGCCTCCCTGGTCGATGATGGCCTTGATGGAGCGCAGCAGGTGCTGGTTGGTGCCCATGCGTCCCGTGACGCCGTTCATGATGATGCCGACTTTGTGCGTGGTCATGTGGTGAAAAAACGAGGTGTTGCGAATCGGGGTGGCGAAGAGTCCGGCGGGGGATGGCCGACGGCTATAAACATACTCGAAGCCCCGGCTTGCGGTTAGAACAATCCCGACTCCTCCTAGCACGCACCCGCCCCGCTTACCCCGACCGTTCCGCACCCATGCTCGCCTGGAGTCCCCTGCTGATCCAAAAGATCGAGATTCACGCCCTCGGTTTCGTGCTGCGCAAACTGCAGCTCAATCGCCACCGCGACGCCGAGGTGGCGGCGCACAACCACCCTTACCACCAGCTCATTCTCTACCTCTCGGGCGAAGGCCTCCAGGTGGTGCGCGAGCGCAGGATCGAGGCCCGGGCGGGAGACCTTTTCGTCATACCGCCGGGCGTGGACCATGGTTTCGCCATGTCCGGCAGCAGCCGCCCGCTCTGCCTAGTCCTCGACTACGAGCGCCGAGGCGGCACCCGCGTGCTGCACCGCCACCTGCCCCAGCAATCGCTGAACGAACTGCACGCCCTGCTCGCCCGCGTGCCCACCAAGGGCAGCCTCACTCTCACCGACTACCCCGCCGTTCTCTCGGTCGTGGCGCGTCTGCTCGAACCCCCGCGCGCCGACGAGGCGCCGCCGCTCACCGAGCCTTCCCCGCTGGTCGTTCGCGTGCGGGAAAGCCTGCGCGGCGCCAAGCCCCTCGCCGAGATCGCCCGCGAGACCGGCTACGTTCGCGACGCGCTGACCCGTCGCTTGAAACGCGAGCATGGTCTGGGCTTGCGCGGTCTGCGCGATCAAGAGCGCCTTCAAACCGCCCAGGCCGCCCTGCGCGAACTTCCCAACATCGGCGCCGCCGCGGCCAAGGCCGGGTTTGACGATCCCAACTACTTCGCCCGCTGGTTCCGCAAACAAACCGGCCTCACCCCCAGCGCGTGGCGCCAGAAGTGAGGCCGTGATCGTCTGGCCGGAAGGACGCCGTCACCGACGTCCGTGTTTTCCTCAGCCGAGCGTCTTCGGCTCGACCTTGGTCCACTGCGGCTCCGCGCCGGGGGGCAGAGGGGGAATGTCGCCGGTGCCGGCCACCGGCAAGGTGCCCGCGAGTTCCTGGCGCCAGTGGGCGACGTCGCCACCCGGGCAATACACATAGATCATGTGCATCGGCTCCTCGCCGGTGTTGGTAAGCTGGTGAAACTTGCCCGGCGGCATGTAGACCGCCTGGCCGGCCTTGATGGGCGAGCACTCGTTGTCGACGCATATCTGCCCCTCGCCCTGGACGATGAAATAGACCTCCTCCTGCTCTTGGTTGTGCCAGGGCACCTGGCCGCCCTTGGGGGCGAGGATGGAGTAACCCATCGAAAAGCCCTTGGCTTGGATGGGCTGCGTGGCCTGGCCCACAAGGCCGCGGCCCCAGCGTTGCGCGGGGAAGGTCCCGCCCGGGAGTTTTGCGAGATCGGCGATAATCATGACCGCGCAGACCTAGCCGCCCTTGTCGCCGCCCGGCGAACTCATTCCCGACCGACGCTCCGCCCCGAGCGGTTCCGTCCTATTTGGGCGCGCGGCTGCGACGGCGCGTTTTTTGTCCACTCCGCGCCGGGCTTATTTTGGGTTCGGCAAACCCCGCGCCGCCTTGCTCATTCTCAGGGCATGTCCTTTCCCGCCCGCACCACCCTTCAGGAAATCGAGCTAGGCTCGACGCTTCAGCCCAAGTTCGGAGCCGATGGCCTCATCCCCTGCATCGCCCAGGATGTCCACACCGGCCAGGTGCTGATGTTCGCGTTCATGAACGCCGAGTCCCTCGCCCACACCCTGAAGACCAAGAAGGCCACCTACTGGAGCCGTTCCCGCAACAAGCTCTGGTGCAAGGGCGAGGAGTCTGGAAACGTCCAGTGGGTGAAAGAGCTCTACACCGACTGCGACCAGGACGTGCTGCTCATCAAGGTCGAGCAAACCGGCGCCGCCAACGCCTCCTGCCACAACGGCTACAAGAGCTGTTTCTACCGCAAGCTCACCGACCTCGAAGGAGCCGACTACAAGTTGGACTTCATCAGCCAACCGCTCTTCGACCCCGCCACGGTCTACAAAAAGAAGTGAGCGACCGGCGCGCTTGGGCGCGGAGCCGGTTCAATGGCCGGGCCGCTCCCGGTTTCGCCACCACGTGGCCAGCGCAGTCCACGCGCGCGCCCGGTGGCTCAGGCGGCTTGTCACTTCATCGCCCAGTTCCGCGTAGCTCTGGGTGAACCCCTCCGGCACGAACAGCGGATCGTAGCCAAAGCCCGCGCCGCCGCGAGGTTCCTCAAGCAGCACGCCGCGGCATTCGCCGTCGAACACGTGCTCGGCGCCGTCTTCGTCGATCAGGAAGAGCATGCAGTAAAACTTCGCCCCGCGCCGCTCCGCCGGCACGCCGCGCATGACGTCGGTCAGCTTGCGCAAATTCGCCGCGGAGTCGCCCTGCGGCCCCGCGAAGTAGGCGCTCTCCACCCCGGGGCCACCGCCTAGGTGCTCCACACACACGCCGCTGTCGTCGGCCAGCACCACGCTGCCGCGCGGAGCTTTTTCCCAAAGCGCCCGCGCCTTTTTGCGCGCGTTGCCTTCAAACGTGCCCGTGTCTTCCGCCACCGCCGGCATGCCGCCCAGCGCCTTCGCGGACAAAATCTCCACCCCGAGCCCGTCGCGCGCGGCGAGCGCGCCCATCTCGGCGACTTTGTGCGCGTTCCCCGAGGCCAGATAGATAACCTGCTTTTTTTCTGCGTTCATCGGCGTCATCTGCGGTCAAAAAATCCCCGGAGCAACTCGTCCTCGCCGTGCCGCTCCGTCCTAAAGCCGGACGCAAACATCCACTCCACCCGGCCGCCCCACCCCGCCGCGCTTTCCCGCGGAGACCGATACCAAAATCCGTAATCCAGCGCGCCCGCCCGCGCCGCGTCGGCCAGCAACTCGAAGCCGCCTTCGAGATAAACGCCCGTGATTCGCTCCGCCGCGCAGCGCCGGGAAAACTCCGCCCAACCGGCGACGCCGCGCGTCGTCTCCATCTTCCACACGCGCACACCCGCGGTCTCGAGTCGCGCCAGCGCCGATGCATCCGCCGCCGCGCTCGTCACCACGATCGTGCGCTGCTTCCACGCATCCGCGTAGACTCGCGGCCAATTCGCCTCCGCGCCCGCGGCCGTGGCCAGCGTGGCGTCGAACACGAAGCGCCAGCCGCAGTCCTCGCGCACTGTTCCGTCCGCCTCGCGCCAGCGCCGCGTGAGGGCGGGATTGTCCGACCGCACCGTGCCCGCGCCGACCGCGATGGCGGGAAAAAGACGCCGCCAGTAATGAACATCCTCCCGCGCGGCTGCGCCCGTGATCCATCTGTCCGCTCCCTGCGGCGGCCGGGAGAATCCGTCGCGCGTGGTGGCGATCTTGCCCGCGATGAAGGGGCGACCGGTCGTGATCCAGTGGTTGAAGATCAGGTTGAGCTCCGCGCATTCCTCCGCGCGCACGCCCGTCGTCACCGCCAGCCCCGCCGCGCGGAGCACGTCGACGCCGCGCCCGGCGTGGGCTGGATTGGGATCGGTGGCGCCTATAACCACGCGGGCCACGCCGCCGGCGCGTAGAATCGCGTCGCAGCACGCGCCCGTGCGCCCCGCCGTGGAGCAGGGCTCGAGCGTGACCACCATCGTGGCCCCCGCCCGCGGCGGGCGCCCGAGCGCGGCCAGCGCGACGCGCTCGGCGTGCGGACCTCCGTCGCGCGCGTGCCAGCCCTCGGCCACGATCTCGCCGTCCTCCACGATGAGCGCTCCGACCATGGGATTCGGATGCGTGGCGCCCCAGGCGCGCCGGGCCAGCGCCAAGGCCCGCCCCAGCAATTCCTCGTCGGTGCCCATCCGTGCCTCCATCGGTGACAGGCGGTCGCTCAACCCCGCACGAAGGGATTGGTCGCCATTTCGTCCGCCACCGTCGTGGCGTCCCCGTGGCCCGTGAACAGCCGGGTCTCGGCGGGCAGGGTGTAGATTCGTTCGCGAATGGATTTTTCCAGCTTGGCCATGCTGCCGCCGGGGAAATCCGTGCGCCCCACGCCGCCTTGGAAAATGGCGTCGCCCGAAAAAGCGATGCCGTCCGCCGCGCTCCAATACAGCACGCTGCCCGGACAATGCCCCGGCACGTGGCGCACTTCCCAGCGGCGACCAAGCGACTCGATCACGTCGCCATCGATCACCCAGCGATCCGTTTTCACCGGATGCAGGCGTATGGTGCCGGGCAGGAACACCTCCATCACGCCCGGGGTTTCGAGCAAGATCTGGTCGTCGCGGTGCGCGCTCACCTTGGCGCCGGTCTCTTTCACGATCTCGGCCGCGCCTTGCATGTGATCCCAGTGAC
>JAIXVY010000088.1 GCA_027482505.1 Opitutaceae bacterium
AGAGTGGTCTAATGCTCCAGCCTTGAAATCTGGCGGGTCGAAAGGCCCCGGGGGTTCGAATCCCTCCCCTTCCGCCACTCCTTTCCGGCGCGGCGCTCAGTCTTTTTTTCGACCGAAGAAAAAGAAGAAATAGGCCGACAACGCCACCAGAAGCACAAGCCACCAGAGGTAGCGCAGCTCGCGCGCCGCCAGCTCCACAAAGGCCAGGGCGCGGGGAAAAAGCAGCAGAAGCCCCGCGATGACCAGCACCGCGGCACCCAGGGTAAGCGTGCGCATAAAACGAGGCGCCTGGTCGCGCTGCGGGGTGACGTTTTTCACGGGACGCTTCATCGTTGGCTCGCCTCAGCGTTTGGCCGGGGCCGTTGCCGCGCCGGCTCCCTGAACACCCGCGGGCAAGGTGCCGAGGGGCAGGATGAAATTTGCGGCCGAGGCGTCGGTGCCTGTGCCGCCACCAATCACGAGCGGGGCGCGTCCGTCCCACTTTTCCACGATCTGGAGCTGGATCAATCCGGGGGTGTCGCGCAGGGCCTCGCCGCGGATGCGGATGGCCTCGGCCTCGCCCTTGGCCTTGATGATGGCGGTGTCGGCCTCGATCTGCGCTTTCTGCTGGGTGAAGCGGGCCTTCGCGGCCTCCTGCTCCTGCACCATCTTCGCCTCGATCGCGGTCTCGAGTTCGCGCGACAGGTTGATGTTCTCGATGACGATGTCCTCCACGATCAGCAGCGCGGCGATTTTTTCGCGGGCGGCGGCCAGGGTGCGGGTTTTGATCTCTTCGCGGCGCTTCACGATCTGTTCGGCGCTTTGGAGTGCGGTCACTTCCTTGAGGGCCTCCTGCACGCGCGGGGCGACGAGGCTGTCGAAAGGCTCGCCGGCGTAATCCTGGTAGATTTTGACGACCGAGGCCTCCGGGATGCGGTATAGCACGCGCAACTGCATGTTCACCTGCTGGAGATCCGAAGAGTAGCACTCGGCGGGCAACTCGCGCGTCTGCTGGCGCACCTGCACCGTTTGGATGTGGGAGACGAACGGGGCCTTGGTCCCGAAGCCTTCCACCAGCGCCGCCGGCGAAACCTTGCCCAAGGTCACAAGCACGCCGCGCGTGCCCGGCTCGATCACGTAGGTCGCCTGGGAGGCGGCGATCACTAGCGCGAGGATAAGGATGACGGAGCCGATGAGCTTGCCCAAGGCGGAGGGTTGCATGGGCGCAAACAAGGGAGCGGTCCGCCCGGCAAGCAAGCGCATCCGGACCCCGCTTGGGCTTGCGCCGGGGCGGGCCAGGCCTCGGACTTGGCGGCGACGCAACCCGTTACGATGGAGAAAGCTCGCACGCACCTGTTGGTGGATGGCTCCAACGTGCTCCAGGCCTGGCCGGAGACGCGGGCCTTGGCCCGTCGGAATCGCGAGGCGGCCAAGGCCCTGCTCATGCGCCGGGTGGCGATCCTGCACGACCACGCCGGCTGGCGCGTGACGGTGGTCTTCGACGGCCGAGGTTCCGAGCTTCATGTCGAGGCGGTCGGAGGCGCGGCGGATTTCGCCTGCGTGCACACGCCCGCCGGGGCGACCGCCGACGACGTGATCGAGCGGCTGGTGGCGCGCGCCGCCGAGCCCGGCGCCTGCCTGGTCGCCACGGCGGACCAGGCCGAGCGCGCCACGGTGGAGGCCGCCGGAGGGGCGTGGTGTCCGCCCGAGGATCTGGCGCGACGTATAGACATAATGGATACGGGTCAGTCCCGCCGGATCGGCCGCGCGAACGCCGACGCGGAACGCCGCTGGCGCGCCGGAGAAGGGGAGGCGGCGCCATGAGCGAGGGCGACTCTGGCGCGGGGGGCCCGCTGGCCCTGGCCGAGATCACCGGCCTGCACGGGGCGTTCGTGTTTTCCGAGCGGCTGCTGCAACAGATCTGGGCGCGGGGCGAATTCGACGCGCGGCGTCTGCGGCTGCGGGACGGCCGGCCGCTCTCGGTCGTCCGGCGGGGCAGGTGGAACCGGCGGCCCGGGCCCGATTTTCTCGATGCCGAGATCAGGGTTGGCGACGCCTCCGATGGCGAGGTTCTGCGCGGGGATATCGAGCTTCATTTGCGCGCGGCGGACTGGGATCAGCACGGGCACTCCAAGGACCCGGCTTACGCAAACATCATTCTGCATGTGGTGCTTTTCCCCGCCCCCGGGCCTGACGCGGCGGGTGCGGACGGCCTGCCGCTCCGCACGCTGGAGTTGCTGCCTTTTCTTGAAAGGGATCTGGAGGCCTACGCCGAGGAGGCCGCGGTCGAGGCTCTGGCGGGCCGTCCGTTCAGCCGTTTGCGCGAGGTGTTGGCGTCCGTGCCGGCGGACCAGTTGCGCCGTCTGGCGGAGCGCTATGCGGCCCGGCGTTGGGAGACGAAGACCGCGCTCGCGCGCCGAAGAATCGAGATCTGCGGTTGGGACGAGGCCTGTCATCAAACCGCGCTGGAAGTGCTGGGCTATCGGCCCAACCGCGCGCCTATGCTGGCCGTCGCGAGGTTGATGCCGCTGGCCGTCTGGCGCGAGGGGGCGGCGGATGATGTCGTCGATGCGGCGTGGCTTCAGGCCGAGGCCGAATGGGTGAGGGGAGGGGTGCGTCCGGCAAATCATCCCCGGGCGAGGTTGGCGCAATACCAGCGCTGGGTGCGGGCGCGCCCGGATTGGCCGGCCAGACTTGAGCGTTTGGGCCGCGAGCTTTCAGGTGGACCGCAGGGCGAGTCCGTCTTGCCGATGGACGCCGATCTGCGGAAGCGTCGCCGGTTGATCGGATTGGCCGGGTGGCGTTCGCGTCTGGCTGAAGAAGTGACGATGAACCAACTGGGTGGAAGCCGTCTGGATACGATGATTTGCGACGGGTGGCTGCCCTTGCTGGCGGCTTGGGCGGAAATGCAATCCGGCGGCGCAAGCGATCGCCCCGGCAATAGGCCGAAGCGGCTGTGGATGGACTGGCGTTGCGGCGACGCGCCGGACGAGTTGTTGCGGCTTGCCAGGGAGTTCGAGGTGGGTGTCGACGGCGCGGGGGCTGGCCTGGCCCAAGGCGTCTTGCAGGGTCTGCTCGGCTGGTTGGCCGCGCTGCCGGACGAGGGCGGGCGCGGGACTTGACAGCGTTTTCGCCCGCTCGCTTACTACCTGTTCGTTATCACAGTTCACTTTACGAGAAGTGGGCCTTTGGCCCGCTTTTTTTTTCTCTAACCACCTCCCTCACGACCCTCATGAGCAGCGAAATTCTTACCGTCCTGGAATACATGGAGAAGGAAAGGGGCATCGCGCGCGCCGACATGATCGCCGCGATCGTCAACGCCATCAAGGCGGCCGCCCTCAAGGGAGTTAACTCCGGCCAGGAGTTGAAGATCGAGATCAACCCGAAGAACGGCCAGCTAAAGGCGTGGGCCTTGTTGAAGGTGACTGATTCGGTGAGCGACCCGAAGCTCGAGATCGCTCTGGAGAAGGCCCAGTCCCTCAAGCCCGGCGTCCAGATCGGCGAAGTCATCGAGCGCGAAATCAACCCCTCCGAGCTGGGGCGCATCGCCGCGCAGACCGCCCGCCAGGCCGTGATGCAGAAGCTTCGCCAGTTCGAGAAGGACCGGATTTACGACGACTACAAGGACATGGTCGGCAACATCGTGACCGGCACCGTTCGTCGCAAGGAGCGCAACGACATCTTCATCGATCTCGGCAAGTCGGAGGCCGTTTTGCCCGGTCGCGAACAGGTCCCCGGCGAGGAATATCAGCCCGGCGATCGTATCCGCGCCATCCTTCTCGCCATCGAGAGCACCCCGCGCGGCCCCGAGCTCATCCTTTCTCGCGGCAGCCCGAAATTCGTCCGCCGCCTTTTCGAGGTGGAAGTGGGTGAAATCGCCGACGGAACCGTCAAGATCGAGGCTTTCGCCCGAGAGCCCGGCTACCGCACCAAGATCGCGGTCACCAGCACCGATCCCAAGGTGGATCCGGTGGGCGCCTGCGTGGGAGCGCGCGGAGCCCGCGTGAAAACCATCGTCCGTGAACTCAACGGCGAGAAGGTGGATATCATCAACTGGTTCGCCGACCCGAAGCAGATGGTCCTCGAGGCGCTCAAGCCCGCCGTGCCGCGCGAGATCGTTCTCGATGATCGCGCGAAGCGCATCCTGCTTAAGGTGGCCACCGAGGACCTCGCCATCGCCATCGGCAAAAAAGGCCAGAACGCCCGTCTTACTTCCCGCCTCATCGGCTGGCGCATCGACATCGAGGAGCACAGGAGCGCCGTCGTCGATCCCCGCGCCCAGGCGATCAAGTCTCTGGTCGATGCCTTCGGCCTCGAGGGTGCCATCGCCGAACGTCTCGTTTCGGTGGGCATCAACTCGCCCGCCGCCTTCGAGGGCGTGGACGCGGATGCCCTGGTCGAAGCCGGCTTCACCGCCGACGAGGCCGCCGTCGTCATGCAGCGCGTCTCCGGTGCCTGACACCGTGGCGCGCCCGCTTTAACCTCCTCTCGAACTCCCGATAGTTTCCCCTTTTCGCCCGCAATCTTTTCACCGCCGACCGCCGAATGAGTATCCGCATCCACGAACTAGCCAAACGTCACAATATGGAGGCCAAGGAGATGTTGGCCCTGCTCAAGGAGCGCGGCTATGTCTCGCCGGATACCAAGTCGGTCTCCAGCACGGTGAACAAGATCTACGAGGAGGAGATCGAGAAGGAGTTTGCCGCCAAGGCCGCCCAGGTCGCCGCTCCCGCCGCTCCCGCTCCGCAGCCCGCGGCCGCTCCCCGCGTGCCCATGGTCAAGAGCGTCGAGGATATCGCGCGCGAAAAAGCCGAAGTCGCGGCCCGTCTCGCGGCCGAGGCGAAAGCTTCCGCTCCGACTCCCGCCCCTGCACCGGCGCCTGTCTCCGCTCCCTCCGCGCCGGTTCTGCCGCCCCCCATCGCTCCGGTCGCGGTGAGCGCGCCCCGGCCGGTAAGCACGCCGCCCCCCATCTCCCGTCCGCCGGCGGTTGGCGCGCCACCTTCCGCCCCCAGGCCTTATTCTCCCCCGGCGTCCCCCGCGCCGGTCTCCGCGCCGCGTCCGCCCGCGCCCATCGCCTCTCCCGGCTTGCGCGCTCCCGCGCCCGCCCCGGTGGCGCCGCCTCCCGCGTCCGCCCCTTCGCGTCCCGCCGCGCCCGCCGTTGCCCCTGCTTCCGCGCCCGCTTTTTCCGCGCCGCCGCGTCCTCCCGGTCCGCCGTCAGCGCCCTCTGTGCCCGCCGCCGGCGCCCCCAAGGCGCTGCCCGCTTTCCCCGCCGCTCCCGCTTCGCCGCGGCCGGCCTTCGCGTCCGCCGCGCCCGCCCCCACCTCGAACGCCACCATCACGGAGGAGGGCGGCGTAAAGATCATCCATCTCAAGCCCCCGATCATCGTGCGCGATTTCGCCACGACCCTCGGCATGAAGCCCTTCAAGCTCATCTCCGAGCTCATGGAGGCGGGCATCTTTGCGTCCATCAACCAGACGATCGACGAGCAAGTCGCCGCCAAGGTCGCCGAAAAGCACGGCTATCTGCTTGAAATCAAGCATCGCGGCGAGGCCCAGCCCCAAGTCTCCAAAAAGGAGAAGGAGCAGGCCAAGGCCAAGCAAGACGCCGAGGACGAGGTCAAGAACCTCGCCACGCGCCCCCCGGTCGTCTGCATCCTGGGTCACGTCGACCATGGCAAAACCTCGCTCCTGGACGCCATCCGCAAGGCAAACGTGGCCGGCGGCGAGGCGGGCGGCATCACCCAGCACATCGGCGCCTACCAGGTCGAGCACCAGGGGCGGCGTATCACCTTCCTCGATACGCCCGGCCACGCCGCGTTCAACAAGATGCGCGCCCGCGGCGCCTCCGTCACCGACGTGGCCATCCTCGTGGTCGCCGCCGACGACGGCTTCATGCCCCAGACCGACGAGGCCCTGAAGCACGCCCAGTCCGCCGCCGTCACCACGATGGTCGCGGTCAACAAGATGGACGTGAAGGGCGCCAACATCGATCGCGTGAAGCAGCAGATGCAGGAGCGCAACATCGCCCCCGAGGACTGGGGCGGCGAGACCGTCACCGTGCCGGTGTCCGCGCTCAAGGGCACCGGACTTTCCGATCTGCTCGACATGATCCTGCTCCAGGCTGACGTGCTCGAACTGAAGGCCAACCCGAAGGCCGAGGCCTCCGGCATCGTCATCGAATCCCAGGTCGACGTGGGCCGCGGCCCGCTCGCCACCCTGCTTGTCCAGCGAGGCACCCTCAAGGTCGGCGATTCCCTCGTGTGCGGCGCCCAGTGGTGCAAAGTGCGCGCGATGTTCGACGACAAGGGCGCCAATCTAAAGGAGGCCCCGCCCTCCGCGCCCGTGCGCGTCATCGGTTGGTCCGGCGCTCCGGACAGCGGCGCCCAGTTCAAGGTCGTGAAGAACGCCCGCGAGGCCGAGAACCTCGCCGAAGAGGAGCAGCAGCGCCTCCGCAAGGAGGCCTCCACCAACGCCTCCGCGCCCAAGAACGTTTCCGTCGATCAACTCTTCGCCGACATCGCCGCGGGCCATGCCAAGGTCCTCAAGGTCATCATCAAGACCGATGTCTTCGGCTCCACCGAGGCCGTCCGCCACGTGCTCGAGGGCATCAAGTCCAACAAGGTCTCGCTCGAGATCGTTTCCACTGACGTGGGTCTCGTCACCAAGAACGACGTGCTCATGGCCGGCACCGGCGGGGCGGTCATCCTCGGCTTCAACACGAAGCTCGAGAACGGCGTCACTCCGCTCGCCAAGCACCACGGCGTGCGCATCGAGACCTTCGGCATCATCTACGAACTCGCCGACAAGGTGAAGGAGATGATGGCCGACCTGCTCGAGCCCGACCTCAAGGAGGTCAAGCTCGGCGCCGCCGAGGTCCGCGCCACCTTCCCGCTGGCCAAGGGCTTCGTCGCCGGCTGCCTCGTCACCGAGGGCAAGATCACCCGCAACGGCAACGCCCGCCTCCGCCGCAAGAAGGAGATCGTCACCGAGGGCAAGATCGACACGCTCAAGCGCTTCAAGGACGACGCCAACGAAGTGCGCGCCGGCCTCGAGTGCGGCATCAAGCTCGGCGACTTCAACGGCTACGATATCGGCGACATCATCGAGGTCTTCGAGATCCAGAAGGTGAGAGCTTCGCTCTAAGCTGAGAGCCAGGAGCAGGGAGCCTGGAGTCAAAAAGCTCCGCCACCCCGTCCGCTTCATTCTCCGGATCCTGGCTCCCCACTCCCTGCTCCTTGCTTCAAATCATGTCCTCCACCCGCAACCTCCGCGTCAACGAGCTGATCCAACGCGAGCTGAGCAATCTGCTCCGCCGGCGCTACAAGGATGACGCCGCGCCGATCACCATCACCGCGGTGGAGGTCACGCCCGACGTCCGCCAGGGCAAGGTCTTCGTCTCCGTCACCGGCGACGAGGAGCAGACCGAGGAACGCCTCAAGTGGCTGCGCAAGCACGCCAGGGAGCTGCGTCTCCAACTCGGCGATATCATCGTCCTCAAGCACATGCCGGTGCTGACCTACGAGCTCGATACCGTCACCGACCGCGGCAATCGCATCCTCGGCGTGCTCGACGAGATCGCCGAGCAGGAAAAGCGGAAGCCGCGTTCCTGATTTTTGGCCCCCGCCACACGCGAAATAACCCGAAAGAAAGGGCATCGAGAAATCCGATCTTCGTGTTGTTTCGCGTGTTTCGCCGACGATTCCCCGTTCTCCCTTGTCCTTCCTGTATCCACAACTCCACGACGCCTTTGCGCGCCTGCTCGCGGCTAGCGCCGGCCGTCGCGTGGTCGTGGTCGGTCACGCCCGGCCCGATGGCGACTGCATCGGCTCCCAGGTGGCGTTGGCCTGCCTGCTGCGCGCCCGCGGCGTCGACGCCGTCTGCTGCAACCCCGATCCCGTGCCGCGCCGCCTCGGTTTCCTGGTTCCGTCCAGCCTGCCTTTCGTGACGCTCGAGACCGCGCTCGCCGAGAGACGCGACGCGATTTTCGTCGACTGCGCCGACCGCAACCGCGCCTCCGCCAGATTTGCCGAGGCGTTTCCTCGTCCGCTCGGCAACATCGATCACCACCTTTCGAATCCGAACTACGCCGAGCATAATCTCGTCGACACGCCCAGCGCGGCCACCGCCGAGATTTTGGCGGGCCTCGCCCAAGACGCCGGCCTGCCGATCGACACCGTGGCCGCGGCGGGGCTCTACGCCGGCATCGCGACCGACACGGGCCAGTTTCGCTTCGCCGCCACCACCGAGCGCACCTTCCGCCTCGCCGCCTCCCTCTTGGCCGCCGGCGCCGACCCCGCGCGCATGGGCCTTGAACTCTACGAGCGCGAGACCTTCGGCAAACTGCAGTTGCTGCAACGCTTCCTCTCCTCGCTCGAAACCTGCGCCGACGGCCGCGTGTGCATCGGGCTGCTGCCCGAGGGCGTTTACGAGGAGACCGGCACCAACACGGAGGACTCGGAGGGCCTGGTCGATTATGCGCGTTCGATCGACGGCGTGGAAATCGGCGCCTTGGTCGAGGTGCGCAAGGGCGCGCTGAAGGGCAGCCTGCGCGCGAAGAGCGCGGATTATCGCGTCGACCTCATCGCGGCCCAATTCAACGGCGGCGGGCATGCCTGCGCCGCGGGGCTCAACGCCAAAGGCGAGACGCTCGAAACTTTTCTGCCTCGTCTCCGCGCCGCGCTGGTTGCGCGGGTCGAAGCCGTGGCGGCCGCCCGCCGATGATCGTCCGCACCTCCGCACCCGAATTCGACGGCGTTTTGCTGGTCGACAAGCCCACCGACCACACCTCGCACGACGTCGTCGCTCGCATCCGCGGCATCCTCCGGATGAAACGCGTCGGCCATGCCGGCACGCTCGATCCCATGGCCACCGGCCTGCTCGTCGTCCTGCTGGGCAAGGCGACCAAGCTGTCCCAGTATCTCATGAGCGTGGACAAGTGCTACACCGGCTCCGTCACGCTCGGCAAAGTCACCAACACCCAGGACGCCGAAGGCGAGGTGATGGAAACGCGCCCGGTGCCTCTCCTGACTGAGGATCAAATCCGCGCCGCGCTGCGTGGTATGGTGGGCGATCAATACCAGACGCCGCCGATGTTTTCCGCGATCAAGATCAAGGGGCAGCCGCTCTACAAGGCTGCCCGCGCCGGCGAGGAGGTGGAGCGCGAGCCGCGCTTTATTCGAGTGAAGCGCTTCGAGCTTACCCGCTGGGCCGCGCCCGACACGCTCGATTTCGTGGTCGACTGCACGAAAGGCACCTACGTCCGCACCTTGGCTCACGATCTCGGCCAGAAACTCGGCTGCGGCGCGCATCTGAGCGCCCTGCGCCGCGTGTCCTCCGGCCAGCTCCACATTGATCGAGCCGTGACTCTGGAGGCCTTGCAGAAAATGACTCCGGCGGAGGTGCAGGCCGCGCTGATCCCCGGCCACGAAGCTGCTCCATCGGTCGCGCTGGGCTGAATTTTTTGCCCACGAAACACACGAAAGAGCACAAAAAAAGGCATCGAACCGGCTCGGTTTTCGTGTCTTTTCGTGTGTTTCGTGGGCTTAACCCTCTGATCCTCTGATCGATTTCGTGGCCAAGGTATTCGACAGTCTCTCCGCCGCCCGCTCGCTGGCCGAACGACGCCCGTTGCACCTGGCGATAGGCATGTTTGATGGCGTTCATCTCGGTCACCAGGCGGTGATCAAAGCCGCTGTCCAATCCGCGCAGCGCAGCGGCGGGGTGGCTGCGGTGCTCACCTTCGATCCGCATCCGAGTCGGCTGTTCCGGCCCGATGATCCCGTCCGGCTTATAATGGACCGGGAGCGCCGCGTGGCCGCCCTGCTACGTCTGGGGGTGGCGGCCGTGATCGTGCAGCCTTTTGATGCCGCCTTCGCCGCGATCGATGCGGATCAGTTTTTACCCCGCCTGCGGGCCGACTTGCCAGCGCTGCACACGGTTTATGTCGGCGAAAACTGGCGGTTTGGCCGCGGTCGTCGCGGCGACGTGACACTGCTGGTAGCCGAAGCAAAGAAACTCGGTCTGCATGTGGTCAGCGCGCCCCGCATCAACGGCGACGGCGAGCCGATCAGCAGCACGCGCATACGGGCCTTGTTGGCTGAGGGGCGAATTGATGCGGCCAATGTTCTGCTCGGGTCTGCCTACGCTAGCGAAGGTGTGGTGACCCCCGGCAAGCGGCTTGGCCGAACAATCGGCTTTCCGACGCTCAATCTGCCTTGGGCCCCTGACCTTCGTCCCCGACTCGGGGTGTATGTGGTGTCGATCCAACGCGCAGACCGCAGCGATCAAGCATTACGCGGCGTGGCGAATTATGGGCTGCGCCCTACCGTCGAAGTCGGTGCCATAGAACCTCGTCTGGAGGCTCACTTGCTGGAGCCGCACTGTCCGTATGAGACTGGAGATTACCTAACTGTCGAGTGGCTGGCTTTTATTCGACCTGAAACTAGGTTTACGGGGCTTGATGCACTTCGGGAGCAGATATCAAAGGATATTAATTCTGCTAAAAACTGGTTTGGATGCTGACTGGATCGCCAAGAATCAAGCACGGGTTCATTCCTTGGACTTGTCCGCTACCCAGTTAAACTCCCGTAGCAGCGGAGCTCCTTGTTTGCGGACGGTAAGCATCCAGAGCCTCCTTCCGGAGTAATAGTCAAAAAGACCTCGCTTACCCGCGTCTGAGGTCCATCGAGCCCAGATAGTTTTCTGTCTGTCGATATTGGCTCCATTGAACACGTATTCGACATGGGGATCAACGCCGCGCTCATACCTCACTAGAACCAGATGCTCACCCCGTTCGGCTTGAAGTTTGCCCACCAGTGCTTCCCGGTGTGCTTTTAGCTCCAAAACGGTTTTTCGCATATCTGCGCTTTCGCCACGACCCAAAGCCAAAACTGCTAAGAGAATTATTCCAGCCAAGGCCAAGAGGTTGAATCTCGTATTGAACCGCACGTATATCCATCGCAGCGCTCCCACCGTTATGATTGCGAGAGGTGCGACGCCAGCCGCGAGGTAGTGGTAGTTAAATGCGTAAACCAATACGATGGAGGCCATCGATGCCAGGATGCCTGCGCTTGCCCACAGGTGCCAGCGGCTAGGAGCGATACAGAGATAAGCTATCATCAGTATCCCTGCTCCGCCGAGGTAGAAGTTATTAAGACTTGTCAGACGTGCCCACAAATCGGCGCCAAACGGAAAGGCATGCCGTGAGGCATTCTCTTGCACCAATATATCGAATGCTTCCATTCGCGAATGGTTGTAGTCAGGTGGGACCTCTGGTTTTTCCCAAATAAAAATCGGATTGCGATCATATTGCTGCCGATATTCGGAGTAGGCCATTCTCCACGGTGACCCGGTTGATGCCTTATTGCAGGCCAGTTGAAAGGCTCCAGCAAGGAGAACAGGTGCCAAAAGCGCTGACATCAGGGCTGGTCTAACTGTTAATTTACCCTGTTTATATTTTCTCGTATAGTTGGCTGCCAGCAAAGCACCTGGGACAAGGCAGGCCAGCAAGCCGTCAAAGGGACGGCTCAATAGCAGTATGGCTGTTCCTGTTCCTATGGCGCATAGAGCACCTGCGCGTGGTGAGCACCATGCTCGTCTGGCGCCGCCCCACACCATTGCGGCCCCGGTCGCGGTCAGCGCGCCACCCCAGTAAGACTGAGCCCAGTAGCAAAATCCGCCCAGCCAAATTCCCGTGACAACGCCGCCAATAAACGCCCAGCGCACCCGGCAGAAACCGGCCAGCATCCAAGTGATCGACGCTGACATTGCCCCGATGCTGATCCATATTCCGTATATCGGTTCGCCCAGCACATAGCCTAAAGCCAAAACCAGTCCTTGGCCCGGAGGGTATTTGGAAACATAGGAGGGCCACTGCAGTTGGTGCAATGTTTCAAAGAAATACCCCATCGGATGAGGGGGCATTGCAAGACGTCCGGAGGCGTAGATTTCTCCGTTTAAAAGGTAACCAAATTCGTCTTGGACGGAAGCAGTCGGAAATCCTGCTATTTGGGAAGCGAGCCAGGCGGTAAAAACCGCGAAGCAAAAAATCGCTCCCATGGCAAAAGCAAGGCGTTGGTTACGACCCACCAATCGAAGGCTTTTCACCAAGCAGGTTTCAATTGATTCAATTTGAGCTGAAAAATGCATGAGAACGGCGGCCTTTTCAGGGGGAAATGATGCTTAGGTTGGATGTGTCAGGTGCATTCCATTCCCTATAAAGTATTAAACGAAGTGCTCTTTGCAGGCGAGCGGCCTCGAGCGGCCTGTTTTCTTCCTTCAAGTAGCCATCCACTTTCAAAGCGGCGTCGC
Source organism: Opitutaceae bacterium (assembly GCA_027482505.1). Classification (GTDB taxonomy): domain Bacteria; phylum Verrucomicrobiota; class Verrucomicrobiia; order Opitutales; family Opitutaceae; genus IMCC26134_A. The sequence goes on from JAIXVY010000088.1 coordinate 12,289, forward strand.
GCAGCTTTTCCCGCACTGAAGGATCTTCTATGTCCAACGGGGGGGCCAAATTTTCTTCCGAGTTGGCGTCTTGCTTTGCCAGCGGGGCCTTTTGTTCTGGAACGGCACGGGTGCGCATCCACGTATTGAGGACACGTGAAAGCTCCCTGTTGGTGTCATTTAGCACCAAGGCTTGGAAAAGATAAGCCTCACCTTCTTCAGTTGCGCCGGATTCTATGCATGAGAATCCTAGCGCTTCCAAGTAGCCGGCGTTCAGTTTGTTTATCCGAAAGCTTCCCTTCAGGACGTCCACTGCCTCCGCCGCCTTGTTTTGAGCGCGAAGCGCTTTAGACAGCGCAATCGCAATCACGTCTCCTCGCGCCAAATTGGCATATTCCTTTTGATCAGGCGATTTCAGGCGTGGTGCATTCATTTCGTCTATCTTACTCAAAGCTTCTCTCAAATGAGTTTCCGATTTCGATAATGCCAGACGAAGGTCGTTTATCTCGCCCTTCTCTTTGGCCATTGTGGCGAAGAGCAGCCAGCAGCTCCCTGCGGTTTGTCGGGCTAAGACGGATGCGCCTTGGCTTGGCGTCCAAGGCACATCGGTTATTTTTTTGAAGCCTGCCTCGACATATTCAAGGCCGGTCTTGGCCAGTTCATAGTCGTCTTGTTTTACGAGATTGGATCCATATCCCAGCATTGCTTTATAGCTATCAGGGGCAGTGGCTTGCATGGCGGCCCAAAACTGTTTGTTGGTGCGCCAATCCACGGCCCTAAAGTGCGTGTATGTTGCCACGCTGACTATGGCGACCGTTGCGGTTCCTATTATTAGGACGGGCAAGGTTTTCCCGTGTTTTTCAATCCTGGCCAATAAATTTTGCAGCACCCAGGCGACTGCGCCCGCCATAAACCAAATTCCTGGATAGACCAACCGATCCGCCCGTATCGTGCCGATTTGCACAAAAATATTCGCAGTCGGGGCTAAGACAAGAAGAGCGGAACCGATATAAAAGGCGAGGGCAGGGCTTTTCCTTGGAAGCAATAGCACTGCTATGCCGACAAAAAAGACGGTGAGGATTGCCCAGGTAATTTGCTGGTAATCCGCAGGCTCGTCCACCGGCCATTCCAGCATAGGGAGTTGTGAATAAGAGTAGTCTGCGGAAACTTGGTATGGAATTATCGTATTAACCAGATTTTGTCCCAGTATCGCGGTTGCGTTAATACGGCTTTCCGTGAAACTTTGGGTCACCAACGCGTTGTCTCCCGCGATTGCCATTTTATCGCCGGCACGCTCGCGAAATGCCAGCTTTGGCGTGATAATTACGCCGAGGGCGGCGAATATAAATACGCCAATGAGCGCTTTGGCTTTAAAATCTAGAAGTTTTTTGAAATCCGAAGTGGAAGACGCATCAATACGGCCAAGGGTCAAGCGATGCCATACCATCACGGCTAAGATGCTGATGGTGTTTTCCTTGGAAAGGCAGCCGAAGATTAAAATCATGCCCCATAAAGCCACCGTTTTATGGGTGGGCACTG
>JAIXVY010000503.1 GCA_027482505.1 Opitutaceae bacterium
GATGGCGATGGCGCCACCAACGCCCAGGAGTTCGCCGCCGGCTCCAATCCCACGTTGAACACCTCGTGGCCCGACAGCGACGCCGACGGCGTGAACGACGCCTGGGAAATCTCCACCTTCGGCAATCTCACCACCGCCACCATCACCGACAAGGATGGCGACGGACTGCTCGACGCCTACGAAGTCGCCTACTTCGGCAACATCACCGCGCAAAACGGCTCCGGCGATCCCGACGCCGACGGCTTCACCAACACCGCCGAGTTTGCGGTCGGCTCCAATCCCCAATTGGCCGCCTCCACCCCCATCGCGAACGGCCGCCGCCTGCTCGTCGCCGACGCCATCGCCACCACCTCGTTCAACAGCGCGCTCAACTGGCAGGGCGCCGTGGCTCCCGCCCCCGGCGAGATTTTCTTCGTCAACATCCAGAGCCTGCGCACCCCGGCCGACGCGACGGCCCAGACCTTCGCCGGCGACCGGTTGGTCCTCTTCTACGGCGGCAACCTGCTTGTGAAGGGCACGGGCGCGCTCACCTTCCCGAACAACCTCGTGCTCGACGGCGGCCGCTTCCACAACGCCACCGACGCCAACGCGGCCGTCACCGTGGAGGGCGCGATCACCGTGCGCAGCGCCAGCGAGGTCTTCGCCCAGAACGGCGGCTTCGTCCTCAACGCGGTCCTTTCCGGTTCGGGCGCGCTCAATCTCACCGGCGGCAACATGGTGACCTTCGCCGGCGCGAACACCTACCGCGGCCGTATCAACCTGGGCAATACGGCGGGCATGACGCTCGCCGGCACCGGCAGCCTGACCTTCGCCCCCGGCGCGATCGCCTCCGTCAACGCCATCACCGGCACCAACCCGGCCGTGTTGAACGGCACCTTCGTGATCGACACCTCCGCGGCCAGCACGGCCACCGGCGCCAGCTGGACGCTTGTCGCCACCACCGGGGCCAAGACCTACGGCGCGACCTTCAACGTCAGCGGCTACACTTCCGATGGCGCCGCTCCCGGCGCCCGCAAGTGGACGAGCGGCATCTACCAGTTCGACGAGGCCACCCACACCCTCAGCGTCGTTGGCTCGCCGCTGAGCGCGCTGCAGAGCTGGCGAGCCGCCAACTTCGGCGACTCCGCCAACTCCGGCAACGGAGCCGACTCGGCCGACCCCGACAACGACGGACGCTCCAACCTGCTCGAATACGCCACCGGCACCCTGCCCAACAGCGCCGACTCCGGCTCCGTTGTCGCCGTCGCACGCTCCGGTGGCGTCCTCACCCTGACCTTCAACACCATCGGGGACGCTTCGCTCTCGTATGTGGTCGAGGCCAGCAGCGATCTCTCCGCCTGGAGCGCCGCGCAGACCTACACCGGACTCACCGCGGCCGGCAGCATCACCTACACCGACAACGTCCCGCTCTCCGGCGCGACGCGTCGCTTCCTTCGCCTCAAGGTAACCGCTCCTTGATGGCGCCTTAAAACCCCGGCCGGACGCGCGCCCTTCGGCGCGTCCGGCCGGCGCCCAACTCCTATCTGCTTTTTCGTCATGCCTTCTTCCACCGCCATATCCCGCCGGCACGGCTTTACCTTGATCGAGCTGCTCACGGTGATCGCCATCATCGGCATCCTTGCCGCGATCCTCATCCCGACGGTCGGCAAGGTCCGCGACAACGCCAACAGGGCACGGTGCGCCAGCAATGTGCGTCAGATCGCACAGGCCCTGATCAACATGGCGAACCAGGATCGCCAGCAACGCTTCCCGAACATGGGACGCGTGGGCGCCTATCCATGGGACATCACCACCAAGCGAGACCCCGCCAATCCGCGCCTGCTTACCCTCGAGGACTTGGTCGGAAGCGCCGGCCGCAGCGTCATGTTTTGCCCCTCCGGCCTGAAGCGCGACGATGATGATTATTACACGCGTTTTGGGACTTACGCCACGATCGATTACATCCTGCTGGTGGGTGAAAACGCCCTCGGTCCGGCCGGCCTGAGACTTGACGGCAACATTCCCAACAACTGGCACAGCGACCGACTGCGTTCTGAATACACCACCCGTCTGAAGCCTGGCACCCAGCCCGTCTCCGTTCCTCCGAGTAAGCGCGAACTGGTCGTCGACGCCATCGGCGTCCAAGGCACCAGCTGGACCTGGGCCAGTCCGATTCTCGGAAAGCCCTCCACCAATCATCGCAGCGGAAACGACGTGACGGGTGGCAATGTGGGTTTTGTCGACGGCCACGTCGAATGGCGCTCGGTTACCAAGATCCGCGAATTAAACGGCCAGGAAACTCCGTTTGCACGCACTCAGGGCCTGCCGGTTAATTTCGTCTGGTAAGGACTCTCGTCACTCTCCGCTCAAGCCCCCCTCGGCAAGCCGCGGGGGGGGGGCTTGAGGGCATTGAGCCCGGGCGCGTTGTTTTATATCAACGACCAGCAGCCTTTGGACTTTAGGGCTTCAATTTTTCCACCACGGATTTCACGGATAATCACGGATACAATCTGCCCTATCCGTGCATATTCGTGAAATTCGTGGTTAAAGTCTGAATGTATTCAGCCGGTGGTATTGGGCTCTCTGTTCGCAGCCTTGCAACGACTTGGACGCGGCTCCGGTTGGAGCCGCATGCCGTCTTTGGGCTATTGATCGCCAGTTGCGGCCTTGTTTATCAGGGCAGCTCCACCCGTGCGCGGTAGAAGGCGCGCGGAGTCGGCGGCGCGGTGTCCACGAAAGTGACTGTTCCGTCA
>JAIXVY010000372.1 GCA_027482505.1 Opitutaceae bacterium
CCGGCCGCCTCCACCTGCTCGAGGCCGACGCCATGGATCACCCCGTGGCCGACATCCCCAATCCCGAGCAGCCCTTCAAAATCGTCGCCAACCTGCCCTACGCCATCTCCACGCCCTGGATGGACGCCGTGCTTGAAGGCCCGCTGCCCGAGCGCCTCGTGCTGATGCTCCAGTGGGAGGCCGCCCAGCGCTACATGGCCAAGCCCGGCACCAAACAGTTCGGCTCCATCTCGATCTTCATCCAGTCCGCCTTCGATGTCGCTCCCGGCCACAAGGTCTCCGGCACCTGCTTCCATCCGCGCCCCGACGTCGACTCCTACCTGTTCAACCTCGTGCGCAAACCCGCGCCGCTTCTCTTCCCACCCGCGGTGAAGCGCGCCATCCGCGCCTGCTTCCAGCAACGCCGCAAGCAGATCGGCACCCTCCTCCGCGGCCAGCTCCCCGACGGCGGCAAAGCCTGGATCGACTCGCTCGTCGCCGCCGGCCAGTCGCCGACCGTCCGCCCCGAGGACATCCCGCTAAAGCTCTGGCAAACCTTCCCGGGCGTGGGCCAGCCCGCCTCGCCGGTCGCGCCCGCCGCCTCATGAGTTTCGAGCGTTTTTGTATTTTGCTCGTGGTCGGCGCGCTCGCCGGCTGGATCGCCGCGCTCATCCTGAAGGGCCGCGGCCTCGGGTTGGTCGGCAACCTCGTCGTGGGCGTGCTGGGCGCCTTTCTCGGGGACTGGTTTGTCCGCCTCGTGGGCTTCACGCCCCGCACCAGCCTCGCCGCCTTTCTCGCCGCGCTCGCCGGCTCCCTCGTCCTGCTTTGGCTCATCGCCCTGGTCCGCCCTCGTCGCGGCAAAAAATAATCCTCCCCCGCCCGCTCCATGACCGCGCCCTCCGATTCCTCTCCCGACGACGATTTCCTGCGCGGCCTGGTGAAGACCTCGCGCCAGCGCACCGTGCACCTGCGCTGGACTGACCGCGACGGCTCGGCCCGGCTCACCACCGTGACCTCCGCCGAGGCCACGCGCCTCAACGCCCTGGCCCGCGCCCGCGGCCTCACCGCCGAGGCGCTTCTGCGCGAGACCGCCCACCAGCCCGCCGCCGCCAAACCCCCGCTGGCCAAAGCCCCGCCGTCCGCCTAGACCTTACCCGCCTCGCCTCCTCCGCCAATCTCAGGCTCCCGTCTCTTCGCTCCCTGCTCCCCGCTCCCCGCTCCATGCGCCACTGCATCTACCCCGGCACCTTCGACCCCATCACCTTCGGTCACCTCGACGTGCTGGAACGCGCCGCGCGCCTCTTCGACAAGGTCACGATCGGCGTCGCCGCCAATCCCGGCAAGGGGCCGCTCTTCAATCAGGAGCAGCGCCTCGCCCTCGTGCGCTCCGTGACCAAGCACCTCCCCAACGTCACCGCCACCGCCTTCGACGGCCTGCTGGTCGAGTTTGCCCGCGCGCAAAAAGCCATCGCCGTCATCCGCGGCATTCGCGCGCTCTCCGACTTCGAGTTCGAGTTCAACATGGCGCTGATGAACCGCCACCTCGAGCCCGACATCGAGACGATCTTCGTCATGCCGCGCGAGACCTACAGCTACACCAGCTCCAACCTCGTGAAGCAGGTGGCCAAGCTCGGCGGCGACATCTCCAACTTCGTGCCGCCCGAGGTCGTGGTCGCGCTGCGCGAGGCCTACGCCAAGCGCTAGGGCGCCTGCGCCACCCCGGCGGAGCGTTTCCGCCGCGACACTATCGGCTCAAAGCATCCGCTGGATCAGCTCCAGCACCCGGCCGCCGTAGCGTTGGAAGGTCTCCACCACCACCGCGCCCCAAAAAACAAAGTAGCCCACGGTGAAGGCGAACACGCCATAGCCGGCCAGGATGCCGACGCCGTCGCGCTTGAGGGACGCGAAGGTCATGATCACCGCGGTGAGCGCCGGAAGGGTATTGGTGAAGGGGGGCAGCGGAGGCAGGGGAAGCATGAGCAGCAGCGCCGAGCAGATCACCACGCCGGCGTGCAGGCGCAGCTTCCACTCCGCGTCGGCGATCACGCCCGGCCGGCGCTTGAGGCGTCGCTCCATCCAGCCCACCAGGCGACTGCTCGCGTTGAGCACCTTGGTGAAAAACGCCGCGGGCAGCACCACGCGCCGCAGTCGTTCCGGCAGCCAGGGCGGCAGCCCGAGGAAATAGCGCGTAGCGAGCAAGAGGATGACCAGGCCGAAGGGCGTGGACAGGCCGGGGATGCTGATCGGCGTGGAGAAGGGCAGCGCGCAGATGACCACCAGCAGCGCGGAGGCCCTACCGCCCAGTTCGTCGAGAATCGCGCCCAGCGGCACGGGCTCGTCGCGATAACGCGCGGAAAGGGCCTGCAACTCGGTCGAAAGCTCGGCTTGGGACGAGGCGGTGTCGGCGACGGACGTCATGAAGAGTCTCCGATGCAGACATCGCGCAGGCCCTTGGCAATGCCACACGGTCGCGCGCGAAACCACGGGCGCTCAGCCGTCCAAACCCGCCGCCTCTCGCGGAAAACCCGCCAAACTCGAAAAACAGAAACCCCCGGAATCTTTTGGAATCCGGGGGTTTTAAAATGGAGCAGGCGAAGAGACTCGAACTCTCGACGTCCACCTTGGCAAGGTGGTGCTCTACCAACTGAGCTACGCCTGCGTGAGGGAGGGGGTGAAAAGGGTGTCCCGCGGCACGGTCAACAGGTTTTTTCCAAGTCGCGCGTTTTTCTTTCGATCACTTGGTTTCCAGGTCGAAAACCAACTGGTTGCGGGCCTGGACTGGAAGGGGCGTGACGCCCGAGGCGGCGAACACGGGCGCGGTCTCGTCGGCCAGCATGTGGCGCAGCAGCGGCGCGAAGCGGCCGGCCTCGCCCTTGCGAAAGACCACGTGCACGGCCAGGCGCATCGGATAGTCGCCGGTATGGAGGTTCTCCGCGGTCGGCGGATAGGCCACGTCGCCCGAGCCCTTGGCCACCAGCAGCACTTTCAAGCCGAGGTTTTCCGGAGGGGCCGAGGGCAGGATGGCGATGCCGCCCTCCTCGCCGCGCAGTCGCGCGTAGGCTTCTTCGGGCGACTCAAGCATCGCCACGGTGGGCTTGAGCTCTGGTTTTTGCAGGACGCTGTGACGGAAAAGATCGAGGGAAAGGCCGGTGCTGCGGCGCAGGGCCATGGCGGAGATGGAGCGCGGGGCCCATTCGCCGAGCACGCCGATCTCGGACCAGCGTCGATAACTGCTCACCTCGCTCGCGCCGAACACGCCGGCGAGCTGGGCGTAGTTGATCTGGGTGAGACTTACGCTGGCTGGCACCACCACCACGCTGGCGAGGTAGCCGATGACGGCGCTGCTGTATTCCGGACCCGGCCGCGGATCCTGCGCGCCGAACACCAGCAGCGCGAAATCCGCCTTGCCCTGCTGCAAGGCCTCCAGGCCGAGGCGGCTGCCCTTCAGCTCAAAGGCGATGCTCAGGTCGTTCCGCTCGGCGAAGGTCTCCAGATCCTTCTGGAAGGGGCCCGCGAGCAGATCCGAACCGGCGACGCGCAGCGCCTCCGCGCGAAGGGAAGCGACGGACGGGGCGAGGCTGAGGCAGGCGGCGAGCAGAGGGGCGAGGAGACGCATAAGAAGCGGGTTTGGTCGTGCCCGGCGCGAGCCGGACTGGCAAACGCAAACGCCCTCTCCGCCTCGGGGCCGGGCGCGCGGGTCTAGTCGACGGTGTCGAGCTCGGGCCACTGCGCCAGCTTGCGGTGGAGAGTGCGGCGGCTGATGCCCATGAACTCGGCGGCCTTGGTGCGGTTGCCGCGCGCCTTGAGCAGCGCCTCGCGCAACAGGCGACGCTCGTTCTCCTCGACCGAGAGCGAGGCTCCGGCGGGACCGGGCAGGGCCAGCGGCGCGCCG
>JAIXVY010000380.1 GCA_027482505.1 Opitutaceae bacterium
CCGGTGAGCGCGGTGAGGTAGTGGCCGTAGGCGTCGCCGTGGCCCTGCGGGAACATGTATTGGGCGTCGGAGGCGTCGAGGACGCCGTTGGCGTAGGGGCCGCCGGACTTTTCCTTGATGTTGTAGTTGGTGGCGTAGATCGGTTCTCCGGAGTTGATGCCGTTGGTGTAGTTCCAATAGAGGCGGTTGTAGGACGGTGCCACGGTCACGCCGGGGCTAAGGAAGTCGTCGCGGCCGCGGAGAAGGCCGAGGGTCTCGTCGATGAGGGTGGCCATCTGGCCCTCGAAGGAGAAGCGGGCGGAGCTGATGTCGCCGGCTCCGGCGCTGTCATTTATCTGGATGGTCGGATTCTGCGCGTCGTCCCAGGCCTCGTTGCCGAGGGTCATGTAAAGGTCGTTCAGATAGCCGGCGACGAGGAGCAGGGTGCTGTTTACGGAGTCGGTGGTGGTGCCGGCGTCGAGGCTCTGAGCCTTCACGCGGTTGAGAACCGTCTCGTAGATTTCGATGAGCCCGAAGTCGTAGATGTTGTTTAGATTCAGGGCGACGTCGCCTTCCCAGCGTTTGCCGGCCTGGGTGAGGATGCTGACGTCGGTGCTGACGGGGTTGTTGTAGAGGTCGGTCTGGCGCTGGTTGAAGGGATTGATGCCATCGAGCACGCGCTTGACCCAGCTCTCCACGAGGACGGGCGTCATCCAGTCGCTGTAGGCGGTCCCGGTGACGAGATTGGCCGACGACTTCGCGCGGTAGCGCATGGTGAAGTAATTGTCGCCGAAAACGAGGAGCGGATTGCCCAAGGGGGAGGCGGCGGAGCCGCCGACCACGATCATGTTGGTGAAAGTGCCGGTGGGCTGGACCCACTGCGAGTTGGTCGAGGCGACGTTGTCGGTGCGCAGGGGGACATGGACGCGGAAGTCGACTGAGATGGCCGGGCTGGACACGCCTTGCGAGGAGTAGAGCGCGACCTCGATGCGGTTGGAGCCGATGACGAACGCGGCCGGGTCGATCTCGAACTGGTAGGCGAGGCCTTCGGGGCTTGCGACGAGCCCGGTGCGCGCGGCGCTCAGGTCCAAGCCGCCGGGGATGGGGGACGCGCTCGGCAAGTTGTAGGCGAGGACCGGCGTGTTGTTGACGTAGAGAACGAGGCCGTCCGTCCCGCCGAGGTTGGCGCTGAAAACCACCTGGGCCGGACGGGTGGAGAGCGAGAGACCGGCGTTGTTGAGGAGGATCGTTCCGGGACGCGCGGAGGACGCGACGTAGGAGGCGTTGTTGATCGAGAAGCTGGAGGACAGCGTGGTCGAGGTTGCGCCGGAATAGCTCAAGGGCGCGGCGGGAGTCGGATCGCTGGCGGGATTAGCGAGGCGGCTCCAGACGTTGCTCGCGGGAGTGGTGACACCCGCGACGGTGGTGGCGGCGGTGGTGCCGAGGACGCGCGTGGTGGTGTAGGTGTAGATCGGCGGATAGCTTCCGTTGACCGACGGGGTGTAGCACCACTGGAACTCATAGTTCTCCGGGTGGGCGGCGAAATCGCCGCTGTGGCGCAGGGTAGTCTGTTCGTCGAGCGGGTTGGAGGCGGAGATGACCTTCAGGTCGCCCTGGTAGAGCGTGTCCACGACCTTGATGATGGACATGCCGACCGGCTCGCCCTGCGGGGTGAAGGCCTTGCCGTCGCCGAAGAGGAGGGTGACGTAGCCCTTGCCCTGGCCGAGCGAGGTGAGCGCGTAGCTGTCGACCGCGGTTTCGCTGGAGGAAATCTCGGCGAGGGTCTGGGCGCCCACGTTTGCGGTCTTGGTGGTGTCCGGGATGAAGGTGCCGGGCTTGGCTGGATCCTCCTTAAAAGTCTCGACCGTGGTGGTGAGCGCGGTCACGGCGGCGTCCCACCTGCTCTTGTCGGGGTCCGAGGACGCCACGAGGCCGCGCAGGGCGTTCACATCGTCGGGGCTGAGGGTGTTGAGGTTGAGGTAGTCCTCGCCGGCGATGGCGTCGACGAACTCGCCGTTCAGCTGGAGGCCGCCCTTGGGGCCGAGATTGGGATCGAAGTAGAAGCGCTGCTGAAGGTGGGGCTGGGCGAGCTGGAAGTAGGTCTTGCCGTTTTGCAGCGTGGTCTTGAGCGAGGCGGGCAGAGCGGCGAGGCCGACGCGGGCGTCGTCGAGGAGGACGGTTTTACCGCGGGTCGGGTCGTGCAAGGTGGCGCTGGGCTTGGAGGTGCCATTGAGCGCGATGGACTGCTGATAGAGAATGCGCGCGCTGGTCTGGCCGCGGACCGCGGGCAGGCCGAACTTGGGCAGCGTCAGGGTCTCGGCGGTGGTCAGCGTCGGCGGCGAGGACGGCCACACCGGGCGATAGAGGACGGTGAGCGGCGTGCCGGTGACGGGGTCGCCCTGGTAGACGCCGTTCGATATCGGGCGCAGGTAGGGCAGGACCGTGCCGACGGCGGGCTGGGCGCGGCCGGGGAACACGAAGTCGGCGCGCATCGTGTAGTAGAACTGCATGCCGAGGCCGACGGGCGAGGAGGCCCGGATCCAATCGATCTCGAAGGTTTGTCCGACGGCGGTGACGGGATCAAAGCGGACGCCCACGATGGTCTTGCCCGCCCATTGGCTGTAGGCTCCCACGGGGAAGCGGAGCGTCTGCCAGACGCCGGGCGTGGTGTAGGCGATGTCGATCGAGGGGTTGGTGCCGTAGTAGTTGGCGGCTTCGCCGGGAGCGGTCGCGTATTTATACCAGAGCTGGGTGGTGACGCTGGCCGAGGCCTTGAAGCGGATTTCAATGATGGCGTCGCTCGTGCCCGGGAAGGACAAGTCCGACGTCATGATGTAGGCGTCGCCGTTGCCGGTGGCCGATCCTTGGAGGGTGCCGTTGGAGACGGTGATCGCGCCGGTGTTTGCGCTTTGGTTCACCCAATACTCGCGACTTCCGCTAGTGTTGAACTCGGCGTTGGCGAGTCCGGAATACACCGGGAGCGTGGAGGTGGAGTCATGCGGGCCGCGGTAGACCCAGTCGTAGCCCTTGCGATCCTTGAAGGTGAAGGCGGTGTAGAGCGACGGAGTGCCGGCGGCGGGCGCGGAATCGTGATAGCTTGCGCCGGGGTCCACCTCGAGATTGCGGACGGCGCCGGTGACGGGGTCGACGGGCAAGGGCAGCAGCGGGAGCGGCTGCGGCGAGAGCTGATTGAGCATCGTGCCGGCGGTGACGGCGTAGTCGAAGCGGTGGGTGGCGTCCTCACGGAGGACTTCATACACCGACATGGCCGGGCGGTTGTCGGTAGGATCGGTGTATTGGATGAGAATGCGAGGCAGGGACGTGAAGGCGGGAGAGCTGGTGGCTGAACCGGTCGCGATGTTGAGGTCATCGCGCAGCGCGTAGGCGCGGCCGCCGAGCATGAGCGCGTGCTCCTCGTTCGGGTTGTAGCCGATCTTGGCGGAGTCCGGTTGATTGTAGATCGTGCCGGCGGAGACGGAGCTGGAGAGCGAGCCGGTGCCTTGATTCGAGGCCATGACCACGTCGGGGGTGGAGGCGGAGTCGCGGTAGGCCAGGGTGTAGCGGCCGATCTTGGCGGGCAGATAGAGGTCAGTGAACTCGGACGAAGGGGCGGGATATTTCTTGAACCACCAGACGGTGAGGCTGGAGGCGCCGGCGGGCAGGGCGTTGATCGGTATGATCGCGCCTTGTTCGGCCTCGTCCACGCCGTTGGCGAAGGGATCGACGTAGGCCTGGGGCGAGTAATAGGTGCCGGCGGCGACGTAGCCCGCGAGGGTGTTGATGGAGGAGGGCGGATTGATTCTCTCGCCGACGTAGGCGGTGCCCGTGACGGCGGGGGTGCCGTCGCCTTCGACATAGCCGGAGCGTCCGTCGGCCTGGGTCATCAGCGGCACATACCAAACGCCGCCGTTGCTGCCGGTGAACTTGAGCAGGGAGCGGTTGAGCTGATCGACCTCGCCGTTGAAATTGACGAGGATGCGCTGGGTGTTGGTGTCGAAGCTCGAATCGCCCTCGGGTGAGTCCTGATAGATAATTTGCGGCACGTTGCCGCCGACGAAGCCCAGGCCCGTGCCGGAGCTGCCCGAGCTGCCGGCCGCGCCGACCGTGTAGTGGGCGTAGTGGGTGACATCGGACGGCCACACCTGAAGGTATTTGTTCAGGTAGACGGGCCAGTTGATGACGAGTTTGCGGTCGGCGGCGGTGGCGCCGCCGGCGGGAAGGGCGATGGTCTCCGGGCTGAGCCAGTAGAAAATCTCGCGATCCTCGATGTCGTTTTCGCGCTCGGCGTAGTAGGCGATGGAGCCGTCGGGAAGCGGATTGGAGCTGTAGTAATTGATATTGCTGGTCGAGGTGGTGACCGGGGAGGCGACCAAGGTCTCGTCGAAGTCGAAGGTCGCGCCGTCGTAGGCGCGGATGCGCTGCCCGAGTTCGACGGTGGCGGTGCTGGGGCGCAGGGTTTGCTGCACGCTGACCACGTCGAGGCCGAGGAATTCGTGGGTGCCGTCGTCGCGCAGGGCGCCGAGGTATTCGATGAGAAGACGGCCGGTGATGTTGTAGGCGTGGAGCCGGCGGGTGCCGCCGGTGGTGTCGAACCAGACGGTGCGAAGTTCGGCGGAGTCGGAGCTGGGCGCGGGGGCGCCCGCCACGACGTATTCGCTGGAAACGGTGGCGGGGAAGACGCTGCTGAAGACGGGATTCAGGGTCTCGATGCGCCCGGAGGGGATGACGACCTGCGGGCCGTTGAAGCTCTTTTCGGTCCAGAACAGATTGCGCACCGGCGTGGTGGTGGCGGAGGAGACCGCGAAGCGCTCCTTGTAGAAGATGTAGCTGTTGGTGGCGGGGTCGGGGAGGCTGGAGCGCCAGGTGATCTCGACCGTGCCGGGCGAGTTGGCGAAAACCTGGCGCGCGTGCGGGCTGTAGTAGTAGGCCAGCGGGGTATTCGCCGCAATGGAGGAGGCCTCGCCGGTGCGGAAGTCGGTGGCGTTGGCGCCGGAGGGATTGGTGAGAGTCTCTCCCGGACGCACGGGCTCGGTGCGCCAGTAGCCGGCCGCGCTGGTGTCCTTCAGCGCGCCCGCCTGGCTGATGATGGAGGCGGGCGGGATGATCTGGTCGCCGTAAAAATAGCGAGGAACA
>JAIXVY010000504.1 GCA_027482505.1 Opitutaceae bacterium
CTCCGCCGGGGTGCCCGCCATCCCCGAGGAATTCGGTCCCCAGGATCTGCCGCAGGAGGCAGGGCTGGAAACGGTGGCGGTATCGTTCAACAAAGGCTGCTATCTCGGGCAGGAGGTCATGGCCCGTTTGCACGCCATGGGACAGGTGCGCCGCCGGCTCGTTCGCATCGTGGGCGCCGCCCCCGCGCCCGCCGCCGGCGCGGAGATCCGCCAGAACGGTAAACGTGTCGGGGAAATCCGCGCCGTCGCCGCCACCGGCGGCGAAAGATGGACCGGGCTGGCCATCGTAAACCTCCTCGGCCTCGATCCCGCCGCGCATCTCGCCGCCGCGGACGGGGCCGAGATTCGCCTGCTCGACGCCCCCAGCCCATGACCGAACGCGAACAACTCGTCTCCCTTTGCGCGCGCCTCGGCGCCGAAGGCCCCCAGGCCGCCGTGATGGCCGACCAGCTCCTCAAGCGCTGCGACCAGCTCGTGGCCGATCGCGGCTGGACCCGCGTGCAAGCCATGGAGCACCTGCTCACCCTGTTGGTGAAAGGCCGCTCGGGCGAAACCATCCCGGGCTTCGAGGGCGGGAAACCGCCGGCCTGAAGGGCGCGCGCTCCGGAGGCCGACCCGCGCAAATGCGCTCGCGTCCCGGGCCTCGCCTCGTGAAGGTCCGGCCTCTTTTCCCGGAATCTTTCTTCGTCTTCGACATGAACAAGGCCTCCCTCGCCGCCCAGTTTGAAAAAGTCTTCGGCCGCTCGCCGGAATTCGTCACCCGCGCCCCGGGCCGCATCGAATTCATCGGCAACCACACCGACTACAACGGCGGCACGGTGCTCGGCGCCTCGATCGACCGCGGCGTCGCCGTCGCCCTCGCCCGCCGCACCGACGGCCAGCGCAATTTCCACAGCCGCTACTCCGGCAAGACCGTCACCCTCCCCGTCGGCGCGCCGGCCAAGCAGTCGGGCGACGCCTCGTGGACCAACTACCCGCTCGGCGTGCTCGCCGCCCTGCCCCACTTCGGCCTCAAGACTCCCGAGGGCTTCGACTACCTCGCCGAAAGCGACCTGCCCGCCGGCGCGGGCCTCTCGTCCAGCGCCGCCATCGAGCTGGCCTCCGCCCTGGCCTTTCTCGGCGCCACCGGCCAGTCGCCCGACCGCGAGACGGTGGTGAAGGTCGGCAAGCACGCCGAAAACCACTTCGTCGGCGTGCCCTGCGGCATCCTCGACCAGGGCGTGTCCGGCTTCGGCAAGAGCGGCCGCCTCGTCTTCATCGACTGCGCCGGCCCGCGCTTCGACACCGTGCCCATGCCGGCCGGCGCGAGCTTCTGGATTTTCAACACCCACACCAAGCACGCGCTCGTCGACGGCCTGTATGCCGCCCGCCACCGCGAGTGCATGAGCGCCGCGCAGGCCCTCGGCGTGAAACTCCTCGTCGAGGTCTCGCCGGAAAAGCTGCGCGCCTCCGAGGCCGGCCTCGATCCCGTGGCCTTCAAGCGCGCCCGCCACGTCGTCGAGGAAATCGCCCGCGTCGACGCCTGCGTGAAGGCCCTCCAATCCGGCGACCTCGCCGCCGTGGGCAAGCTCCTCACCGCCTCGCACCGCAGCTCGCAGCACTTGTTTGAAAACAGCACGCCCGAGCTCGACTTCCTCGTCGACACGCTCGTCGCCGCCCCCGGCGTCTTCGGCTCGCGGCTCACCGGCGGCGGCTTCGGCGGCGCCGTCATGGCCCTCGCCGGCCCGTCCTTCGACGCCGCCCAGGCCGAGAAGGTCGCCCAGGCCTACGCCGCCAAATACGGCGCCCGCCCCGACGTCCTCCCGATGAACGTCGGCGAAGGCGCCGCCGTTCTCTGAGGCGGCTTTCGCCTTCGGAAGAATTCCGCGAGCGACCTGGCGGCCGCTCCATTTACCGCTGGGCGGGGTCGTCCGGACCTCGCTCAGCGGCATCGGTGTTTTTATCGCCCCAGCGCCACTTTGGCGTCTCACCCTTCCACCAGGACACGGCGATCAGCGCCGCGGTGAGCGCCAGCATGTAGAGGAAATACCAATACGCGCGGCGCGGATCGACCAGGATGATCTTCGCTCCGAGGCCCGCCGCCGCGATGTAAACGAAAACGACCGCCCAGCCCTGCCAGCACACGGGCGGACCCCAGCCCCAGCCATGGGTCTTGGCCGGAAACCAGATTTTGCGAGACGCGCGAGGCGGCTTCACCGGGGACGATGCAACAGGCGGGCGCGGGCTCAGAGCTTGTCGAGATCGGCGAGGATCTCGCGCGGGCTGGAGCCGTTTTCCGGTCCCACCACGCCGCGCTCCTCCATGAGATCCATGATGCGGGCGGCGCGGTTGTAGCCGATGCGCAGGCGACGCTGGAGCGTGGAGGTCGAGGCGCGCTTGGTCGCGCGCAGCACGCCCATCGCCTTCTGGTAAAGCTTCTCGTCGTCGGCGCCCTCGCCCTCGGTGAGATCCTCCTCCTCGTCGTCGACCGTGGCGGCCGCGTCGTCGTCGATCTGGTTCTGCACGTTCTCCGCGTATTTCGGCGGGCCGTTGCGCTTCAGGAACTCGACGAACTCGGCGACCTCCTCGTCGGAGACGAAGGCGCCCTGCGCGCGCACCAGGCGAGAGCTGCCGGGGGGAGAGAAGAGCATGTCGCCGCGGCCGATGAGCGTGTCGGCGCCCTTGCCGTCGAGGATGGTGCGCGAGTCGACCTGCGAGGCCACCTGAAAGGCGATGCGCGAGGGCAGGTTGGCCTTGATGACGCCGGTGATGACGTTCACCGACGGGCGCTGGGTGGCGATGATGAGGTGGATGCCGGCCGCGCGGGCGAGCTGGGCGAGACGCGCGATCGAGGTCTCGATCTCGGCGGGCGCGACCATCATGAGGTCGGCGAGTTCGTCGATGATCGCGACGATGTAGGGCAGGCGAGGCGGCAGGGCGGCGAGCTCCTCGGCGCTGGCCGCGGGCACGATGCCCTCAAGGCCGGGCTGGTCCGCAGGCTCGGCGGCGGCGGGCGCGGCGCCGGGCGCGGGCTTCTTGCGCGAGTTGAAACCCGCGATGTTGCGCACGCCGACCTTGGCGAAGATCTGGTAGCGCGTCTCCATCTCGCCGAGCAGCCACTTGAGCGCGGAGGGCACCTTCTTCGGCTCGGTGACCACCGGGATGAGCATGTGCGGCAGGCTGTTGAACACCTTCAACTCGACGACCTTCGGGTCCACCATGAGCAGGCGCAGGTCCTTCGGGCTCTTGCGATAGACGATGGA
>JAIXVY010000288.1 GCA_027482505.1 Opitutaceae bacterium
CCTGGCTGAGAATGTGGGCGACGAACTCCGCGCCGACCTCGCGCGAGAACACGCCCGCTTTTTTCCAGCGGGTGAAGGCGTCGGCCTCGAGCACCTCGGCCCACTTGTAGGAGTAGTAGCCGGCCGCGTAGCCGACCGGATCGGAGAAGAGGTGGCCGAAGCGGCGCACGATGGTGCGGGCGGCGGGCTCGGTGGGGATCATGCAGTCGGCGACGAGCGCGCGGGTCTTGGCCTCGAGGTCACCGTCGACGAACTCGGCGGCGCGGATGTGCAGGAGCAGATCCATCTTGGCGAACTGCACCTGGCGCATGGCGGCGCAGGCGGCGCGGAAGGTGCGCGCGCCGGTCATCTTTTGGAAAAGGTCCTCGGGGATGGGCGCGCCGGTCTCGTGATGGCGGGCGAAGAGATCGAGCGACTCGCGCTCCCAGCACCAGTTCTCCATGATCTGCGAAGGCAGCTCGACGAAATCCCAGGCGACATTGACGCCGTTGAGCGACTTGACCGGCACCTCGCCCAGCAGGTGGTGCAGGAGGTGGCCGAACTCGTGGAAAATCGTCTCCACTTCCCGGTGGGTGAGGAGCGCGGGACGTCCCTCGGCGGGCGGCGACATATTGCCGCAGATGTAGCCGAGGTGCGGGGCGCGCGAGCCGTCGGGCCGCGGGCCGCCGGTGATGAGGTAGCCCATCCACGCGCCGCCGCGCTTGGACTCGCGCGGATGCCAGTCGGCGTAGAAGGAGCCGAGGTGGCGGCCGGCCTCGTCGTGCAGCTCGTAGAACTTCACGTCGGGGTGCCAGACCGCCTCGGGCGAGACCGGCTTTTCCGCGATGCGCAGGCCGAAGACGCGCCGGGCCAGCTCGAAGAGCCCGGACTGCACGCGGCCGACCTCGAAGTAGGGCCGCAGCGCCTCCTCGTCGAAGGAGTGGCGCGCCTGGCGAAGTTTTTCCGCCCAGAAGGAAACCTCCCAAGCCTTGAGGCGGGCGGGCGGCTGGCCGGTGCGCTCCGACTTGAACGCCTCCAACTCGGCGCACTCGCGGGCGAAGGCGGCGCGGCAGCGCGTCTCGAAATCGGTGACGAAGCTCAGCGCCTTCGCGCCCTCGCGGGCCATGCGGCGGGTGAGCACGAGGTCGGCGAAGTTGGCCTTGCCGAGCAGGGCGGCCTTCTCGGCGCGGAGGGCGAGGATTTTTTGCACGAGCGGACCGTTGTCCCACTTGCCGCCCTCGGCCTCGGCGCCGACCGCGGTGGCGGCGGCCCAGACCTCGCGGCGCAGAGCCTCGTCCTCGGCGTGGAGCATGACCGGCTCCTGCGAAGGCATGTGGAGGGTGAAGCGCCAGGCCGGCTTCTCGTCGGAGCCGAGGCCCTTCTTGCGCGCGGAGTCGCGCGCGGCGGCGACGGCGGTGGCGGGCAGGCCCTTCAGGCGTGCCTCGTCCTCGATCACGAGTTGCCAGGCGTTGGTGGCGTCGAGGGTGTTCTCGGAATATTTCTGGGTGAGCTGGGCGAGCTCGGACTCGAGCGCCTCCAGCCGGGCGCGTTTCTCGGCGGGGAGGTCGGCGCCGGCCTCGCGGAAACTCTCCACCGTCTCGT
This sequence comes from Opitutaceae bacterium, assembly GCA_027482505.1. GTDB lineage: Bacteria > Verrucomicrobiota > Verrucomicrobiia > Opitutales > Opitutaceae > IMCC26134_A. The sequence goes on from JAIXVY010000288.1 coordinate 1,582, forward strand.
CGCGCAGGCGGGCCCAGACGCCCGTGACGGCGCGACCGGTGGCGGACTCGGCGCCGGCCTTGAGGCGCGCCCAGAGATCGGGATTGAGGGGGATGCGGGCGAAGAAGGAGGAGACCTGCGGCAGCACGGCGTTGTGCGCCTCGCGCAGGGCGGGCGAATCGGCGACGGCCTGGAGGTGGGTGACCTTGCCCCAGGCGAGGTTTAGGCGCTCGGTGGCGTGCTCGAGGGCGAGGAAGGTGTTTTCAAACGTGGCCGGCGCGGCGTCGTGGGCGATGGCGTCGATCCGCGCCTGCGCCTCGGCGAGCGCGGCCTCGATGGCGGGTCCGATGCGCTCGGGCGTGTGCTCGGCCCAGCGGATCAGAAAGGCGTCGTCGAGAAAGGGATTGGCGGGAAAGGCGGAGGAGGCGGCGACCATGGGAAAAAGGCGTGCGCCAACCATCCCCGCCCGCCGCGCCCCGGCAAGCCCGGAGCCGGATTCGCGGGTTCGTCGCCGGGGGATGGGCGCCCCGCCCCACCCTCCCCGCGGCCCGCGCCCCAGCGGGCGAAGGTTGCGCGCTCCCATTTTCGTCGGGCGCCGGCGGGCCTAGACTGCGGGGCGTCGTTTCCGGCTCCCCCGCAAAAATTCCGACCCGTTTTCAACCATGTCCCCCGAAATCGTCTCCGACTGCATCGCCGCCTGCCAGCACTGCCTGGAGGCCTGCGAAAACTGCGCCACCTCCTGTCTTCACGAGGAAGACCTGCCCATGATGGCGCGCTGCATCGAACTGGACCGGAGCTGCGCCGACGCCTGCGCCCTCGCCGCGCGCGAGATGGCGCGCGGCTCCGAATTCGCCCCGCGCGTCTGCGCGCTCTGCGCCGAGATCTGCGACGCGTGCGGGACGGAGTGCGGCAAGCACGAGGCCGAGCATTGCCAGAGCTGCGCGGAGGCGTGCCGGTCCTGCGCCCAGGCCTGCCGGGAAATGGCGTTCACCGTCGCCGAAGCGAGGCGGTGAGCGGGAACGCCCGTCCGCCTTGGCTCAGGCGCCGGGCGCCAGGCCGCGCTCGCTCGCCCGGGCGAAGGCGAGGATGCGCGCGAACTCGGGCGTGGCGGCGTCCTCGTGGGCGGCGAGCCGCTCGAGGGCCTGCGAGCGGTTGAGGCCGTCACGGTAGAGGATGCGGAAGGCGCGGCGCACGCGCTCGATCTGCTCGGGGCCGTGGCCGCGGCGCTCGAGGCCGACCTTGTTGTAGGCGCGCACGATGGCGGGCGCGCCGTCGGCGATGAAGTAGGGCGGCAGGTCGTGGACGAGCTTGGCCGTCGCGGAGAGCATGGCGTGGGCGCCGATGCGGCAGAACTGGTGCACGCCACCGTAGCCGCCGATCACGACGTGGTCCTCGACCGTGACGTGGCCGGCGAGCATCATGCCGTTGCTCGCGACGATGTGGCTGCCGATCACGCAATCGTGCGCGATGTGGCCGTAGGCGAGAAAGGTGTTGTCGTCGCCGACGGTGGTGAAATCGCCGTCGTTGGTCGCGGCGTGGACGGTGAAATACTCGCGGAAGACGTTGCGCGCGCCGATGCGCACGCCGGGGTGGCCGCCCTTGAACTTCAGGTCCTGCGTCTTCCCGCCGATGCAGGCGTAGGGGAAGATCTCGCAGGCCTCGCCGAGCGAGGTGTTGCCCTCGACGGAGGCGTGGTGGTGCAGGCGGGTGCGATCGCCGAGACGCACGCCCGGGCCGACGTAGCAAAGCGGGCCGATCTCGACGTCCACGCCGAGCTGGGCGGCGGGGTCAACGACAGCGGTGGGATGGATCTGGGTCGGCATTTTGAAGGTTCTTGATGATTAACGCAGAGGCGCAGAGACGCGGAGAAAGGAAACAGAATCTCTACCGCTCGTTATCATCTCTGCGCCTCTGCGTCTCTGCGTTAAAAATGAACTCTCTCAGCCTTCGACCTCGCTGCTGTCGAGGATGGCGAACATGAGCTCGGCGGAGGAGACGACCTGGCCGTCGACGGTGCAGGTGACCTCGGCGCTGGCGAGCTTGGTGCCGCGGGTCTTGGTGAGCTTGGCGTTGAGGATGAGCTGGTCGCCGGGGCGCACGGGCTTGCGAAACTTGACCTTGTCGGCGCTCATGAAGAGGGAGGTCTTCCCCTCGCTGCTGCCGCGACGGAGCATGAGGATGCCGGCCGCCTGGGCCATGGCCTCGAGCTGGAGCACGCCGGGCATGACGGGGTTGCCGGGGAAGTGACCCTGGAAAAACGGCTCGTTGATCGAGACGTTCTTGATCGCGACGAGCGCGTCGTCGCCGATGAACTCGACCACGCGGTCGACCATCAGGAACGGGTAGCGGTGCGGGAGGGTGTCGAGGATGCGGCGGATATCGAGCTCGGTCTCGGTGGGCAGCACCATCGCGGGGCGGGGCTTCTTTTTCGGGCCCTTCTTTTTCTCGGCGAGCTTCTCGGCCAGGGCCTTGGTGAGGTCGGCGTTGATGGCGTGGCCGGGACGGGTGGCGATGATGTGGGCCTTGATGGGGAGGCCGAGCAGCGTGATGTCGCCGATGATATCGAGCATCTTGTGGCGCACGAACTCGTCTTTGAAGCGCAGGCCCTCCTTGGAGAGGATCTTGTCGCCC
>JAIXVY010000535.1 GCA_027482505.1 Opitutaceae bacterium
CACGGCGAGAAGGTCGTCATGCGCATCCTCGACAAGCAGAAGTCCACCCTGCCCCTCCCCGCGCTCGGCTTCTCCGAGGAAAATCTCGCCAAATACCGCGAGTGCATCCGCCAGCCCTACGGCATGATCCTCCACTGCGGCCCCACCGGTAGTGGAAAGTCCATGACGCTCTACTCCGCCCTCGGCGCGATCAACACCCCCGACATCAACATCCAGACCGCCGAAGACCCCATCGAATACACGCTCGCCGGGATCAACCAGATGCAGATGAGCCGGCAGATCGGCCTGACCTTCGCCCGCGCCCTCCGCTGCTACCTGCGCATGGATCCCGACGTCATTCTCGTCGGCGAAATCCGCGACGAGGAGACCGCCCAGATCGCCGTCGAGGCCGCGCTCACCGGCCACCTTCTCGTCTCCACCCTCCATACCAACGACGCCCCGAGCACCGTGGCCCGCATCGGCGAGATGGGCGTCGAGCCGTTCAACATCTCCGCCTCCCTCGTCTGCGTCTGCGCCCAGCGTCTGCTCCGCCGCGTCTGCAAAAACTGCAAGCAGGCCTACGAGCCCTCCGGCCGGGAAAAGGATTTGCTTCAAAAAGCCCTCGGCTGGTCCGGACCGGTCTTCAAGGCCAACCCGCAAGGCTGCCCGACCTGCAACGGCCTGGGTTACAAGGGCCGCGTCGGCATCCACGAGCTCATGACCAACTCCGAGGCCCTCACCGAGGCCATCAACAAGAGGGCCGAGGTCGCCGAACTGAAACGCATCGCCATGAAAGACGGCATGAAGACCCTTCACCAGGACTCCATGCTCAAGGTGAAGCAGGGCCTCACCACCATCGAGGAAGCCCTGGCCAACGTCCCCCCCGACCTCGTTCTCTGAAACACGCCCCGGGGACCGCCCCGATCCGCCCGCCGCGATCCGCCCGGGACGGTTTTGTCCCCTTGTTCCCCGCCCGGGGGCTTTACGAAAGCCTCCCGCGCCGTTTGCCTCGCCTATCGCAACCACATGTCCACGGCCTCTTCCGCCAGTCCCACCTACGTCATCGGCCACCGAAATCCCGACGCCGACTCGATCTGCGCCGCGATCGGCTACGCCGCCTACAAGGAGGCCCGCGGACTCTACGGCTACGTGCCCGCCCGCGCCGGCAACTCCAACGCCCGCATCGACGCCATCCTTCAGCGCTTCCGCCAGCCGCTGCCCGTCCTGCTGACCGACGTCACCCCGCGCGTGCGCGACGTCATGGTCGCCGACGTTTTCACCATCCCCCAGGACGCCACCTGCGCCGAGGCGCTGGAGATCATCGACGAGCACGACGTGCGCATCCTGCCCGTGCTCGCCCCGGACCAGCGCGTGGTGGGCACCGTCTCCATCTTCCAGCTCGGCGGCTTCTTCGTCCCCAAGGTCAGGGCGCTGCGCGAAATGCGCAAGGTCCACACCTCCCTCCACCATATCGTCCGCGCCCTCCGCGCCCGGGTGGAAAACCTCCCCGACCCCGCCCGCGAGCAGGAGCTCTTCGTGCGCGTCGGCGCGATGGACGTGAAATCCTTCGGCAAGGCCGCCCACAGCGACGGCATCCTCCCCGAGCAATCCATCATCATCGTGGGCGACCGGCGCGACATCCAGCTTCGCTCGATCGAGATGGCCGTCCGCCTCATCGTCATCACCGGCAACCTGCCCGTCGACGAGGAGATCATCCAGCTGGCCAAGGCCAAGGGCGTGGCGCTCGTCGTCAGCCCCTACGACACCGCCACCTCCGCCTGGGTAGTCCGCTCGGCCACCAAGATCGAGCGGCTCATCGACCGGAAATTCGCCTCCGTGTCGCCCGACCTCCGCCTCTCCGAGGTGCGCAAGAAAATCGCCAACAACAACACCCCGGCCTTCATGGTCCTGGGCGAGGACGGCCGCCTCCACGGCATCCTCACCCGAACCGACATCCTACGCCCCGCGCGCACGCGGCTCGTGCTCGTCGACCACAACGAGATGACCCAGGCCGTCGCCGGCGCCGACGAGGTCACCATCACCGAAATCCTCGACCACCACCGCCTCGGCTCCCTCGCCACCCAGCAGCCCATCCTCTTCATCAACGACCCCGTCGGCTCCACCTGCACCATCATCGCCGAGCTCTTCCGCCGCGACGGCCTCGCCCCCACGCCGGAAATCGCCGGCGTGCTCATGGGCGGCATCATCTCGGACACGCTCAACCTCCAGGGCCCCACCACCACCGAGAAGGACGCCACCCTGCTCGCCTGGCTCTCCCGCCTCGCCGGCGTCGACGCCCGCCAGCTCGCCGACCTCATCTTCAGCTCAGGCTCCGTCATTCTCGCCAACCCGCCCGAGCGCGTGGTCCGCTCCGACTTCAAGATCTACGACGAGGACGGCGCCCGCTTCGCCGTCTCCCAGGTCGAGGAACTCGGCTTCGGCAACTTCTGGAGCCATGCCAAGGGCCTCGCCAAGGCCCTCGACGAATTGTGCACGCAGGAACGCCTCTGCTTCGCCTGCCTGCTCATCACCGACATCAACACCCAGAACTCCCTCCTCCTGTTCAAAGGCGACCCGGAGCTCACGAAGCGCATCACCTACCCCGCGGTCGAGGGCGAGGAGATCTTCGATCTGCCCGGCATCGTCAGCCGCAAGAAACAGCTCATCCCCTATCTCGGCGCGCTCCTCCGCGAGCTCGCAAACGAGGGCCTCTCCCCGGTGCACCGCGGCGGCCCGGCCGTCGCGGCCCGCTCCGGCTGAAACGCGACTTAAATCGCTCGCCTTGGCCAGGATTACAGCTGAGATATCCCCGCGTTCCGAGCGACGTCCGCGTTGATGTCCGCAACTTCATCCCAAAAGCTTTCCACCGCCCTGCGAGGCCGCATGGGCCTCGCCCTTGTCGGCGCCTTTTGGCTAGGCCTGGCGGGAGTGGTCGCCTTCGCGCTGCACCAGGCCGACGCGCGCCTGATGCGGCAGGAAATGGAACGCCGCAAAGATCTCCGCTTCGCCCTCCTGCGGGCGGCCCTCCGGGAATACGACTCGGCGCTCTTCTCGATCGGACTGCTCGCGCAAAACTCCGCCCGGCTGCAGCCAGACGAGTTTGAACACGCCGCCTCCCTGATTTTGAGCCGGCTGGGCGGAGTCCAGGCCGTCCAATGGATTCCCCTGGTGCCGGGCTCCGAACTATCGGCGTTCTCCGCGCGCCTGGACGAACTTCACGGGGCGCCGGTGCCCCTGCGCGAACGCTCCGCCTCGGGCGATATACGGCCGGTGGATTTATCGTCCCCCCGCGCCGAGCACGCGTTCATCGCCTACTGCCACCCGCTCGCGGGCAACGAGGGCGCGCTCGGCTACGACGTCTTCACCGCGCCAAACGCCGCCACGCTCGCCCGGGCGCGGACCTTCCCCGGCCAGGCCGCGCTGAGCACGCGCTTCACCATGGTTCAAGGAGGGGACGGCGTGGTTTTCTGTCTCTTCGTGCCGCGCGCCGTCGGCGACGTCGGACCGCCCGAGGCGGGCCCGGGGTTCATCCAGGTCGTTCTCCGCCTGGACAAGGCGTTCTCCCAGTTCTTCCGCTTTTCATCCAACACCGCGCACGACATCCTCATCACCGACATAACCGACAAGCCGGTCCCGCTCTACCTCCAGCGCGCCGGCGGGGGCGATCCCCAGTTGCATCCGCCGGGGCCGCTGCAGGACTTCACCCCGGGCCCCCACACGCTTTCGCGCGATCTGCCGGTCGGAGGCCGCCTGTGGCGCGTCACCTTCCGGGGCTCTCCCGAATGGATCGACGCCCGCCGCACCGAGGCGCCGTGGCTGGCCCTGCTGGGCGGAGGCCTTCTCGCCGCCATCAGCATGGCCTACCTGAACTCGGTCGCCCGGCAGACCACCCGCATCCGCAGGGTCGTGGCCGAACGCACCGCCGAGCTCGCCGAAAACCGCGCCCTCCTCGAGGAGATCATCGACCACAATCCCAACGTCATCTGGGTAAAGGACTCCTCCTTCCGCTACCAGCTGGTCAACCTCAGCTTCTCCTTCATCTACGGGCGGAACCGAGCCGACATCATCGGCCGCTCGGACGAGATCCTGCACGGGCCGGAAATCGTCTCCGCCATGCAGGCGGTCGACGCCCGCATCCTCGCCTCGGGCGAGACCGTCTCCTTCGAGGAAAACTACCCCATGCCCGGGGGCCGGCGCACCTTTCTCGTATCCAAGTTTCCCTTACGAAGGCCCGACTCCTCGATCTACGCAGTCGCGGGCATCGCCACGGACATCACCGCCCTGCGCGAGACCGAGACGCGCCAGCTCGCCACCGAGCGCCGCCTCCACGAGGCCCAGAAGCTGGAGAGCCTCGGCGTGCTCGCCGGCGGCGTCGCGCACGACTTCAACAACCTGCTCACCGGAATTCTCGGCCACGCCAACCTCGTCCGGGCGCTGCTGCCCGGCGACCATTCCGCCCACCTTTCGCTGGGCCAGATCGAGACCGCCTCCCAGCGCGCCGCCGAGCTTTGCCGCCAGATGCTCGCCTACTCCGGCCACGGTCGCGTCGCGGTGCGCCGGGTGGATGTGGGCGAACTGGTCCGCGAGACCGCCGGTCTCCTCAAGGTGTCGCTCGCCGAGGACGCCCGGCTGAACTTCGACCTGCCCGACGGCCTTCCCGGCGTGATAGCCGACGCCACCCAGCTCCGGCAGATCGTTATGAACCTCGTGCTAAACGCCTCCGAGGCCCTGCCTGAAAACGGGGGCGAAATCACCCTGCGCACCCGACTGGTCGAGGCCGACGCGGAGCTCTTTTCCGACTGCGTATTCGCGCCGGAGCTTCCGGCCGGGGCCTACGTCGAGCTGGAGGTTTCCGACACCGGCTGCGGCATGCCCCCGGCGGTCCTGTCCCGCATCTTCGATCCTTTCTTCACCACCAAATTCACCGGACGAGGCCTGGGCCTCGCCTCGGTCCTCGGCATCGTGCGCGGCCACCACGGCGCCCTTCGCGTGCGGAGTTCGCCCGGGGCGGGCACGACGTTCCTGCTCTACTTTCCCGCGGGCGCCCCGGTGCCGGCCGCCCCGGAAACCACCCCCCGCGCCGCGCCGCCGAGCGGCTTTCGCCTGCTCGTGGTCGACGATGACTGCTCATCCGCGACATCCATCGCCGCATTCGCCCGGACTTGCGGCCACTCCGTCGACGCCTACCCGGCGGCCTCGGACGCCCTGAACCGCTTTCTCGCCTCCCCCCAGTCTTTCCACGCCGCCATAATGGCCTTCCCTCCGCCGCGCACCGGCGGCGCCAGCCTGCTCGACCGGCTGCGGCAAAACCGCCCCGACCTTCCCGTCCTGCTGGCGGGCTCGCCCGAGCCCGCGGCCGAGCTGGAACGCTGCCTCTCCCGTCCCGGCGTGCGTTTTCAGCCCCGTCCCGTCGCCCTGGAGGACCTGCGCTCCAGCCTGGATGCTCTCCTTGGGCGCGAAGGATAGCGGCGCGTCCGGCGCGAACTAGTCCCCGCGCGGCGACGGCGCGCGCCTCAGCGCCTTCGTTTCGCCATGCCGGCGCTTCTCCGCCACCAGGATGGCCTTCTGCCGCGCGCTCCGCTTGCGATTCAGCCGACGCGCCTTGGCCGCCGTAGCCTTTCGCTCCGCCTCGGCGACACGCACCCGCGACTCCAACTTCTCGCAAAAAAGCCCCCACGCCTTCTCCCGGTTGGCCGCCTGGCTACGCTCCGCCTGGCAGCGCACCTCCACTCCGGTCGGACCGTGACGCAAGACCACGGTCGACGAGGTTTTGTTGATTTTTTGCCCGCCCGCGCCCGAGCCGCGGGTGAAAGTTTCCGTCACGTCGCCCGCCAGCACACCCAGGGCATCCAGCCTGGCTTGGATTTGAGTTGGTAAATCCATGGACCCTAATTTTCGTCAACCAACGCAACCTCCGCCCCTCGCGCGAGTCCCAAATCCCCTTTACATCGTTTACCCTTCTTCAGGTTTCAGGTCTCAGCCCTCCTCCTTCCTTCCATGCCCTCCGGTCCCGCCTGGTCAGACAAACTCCGCGCCGAAATCGCCAAGGCCGTCATCGGCCAGCAGGAGGTCGTCGACCGCCTCCTCCTCGCCCTCCTCGCCAACGGCCACGTCCTCCTCGAAGGCATGCCCGGCCTCGCCAAGACCCTCCTCGTCAAATCCCTCGGCACCGCCCTCGGCGTCCAGTTCGAGCGCATCCAGTTCACCCCCGACCTCCTCCCCAGCGACGTCGTCGGCACGATGGTGTTTTCCCCCAAGGACGCCGCCTTCGCCCCGCATCGCGGCCCGGTCTTCGCCAACCTCGTCCTCGCCGACGAAATCAACCGCGCCCCCGCCAAGGTCCAGTCCGCCCTGCTCGAAGCCATGCAGGAACGCCAGGTTACCCTCGGCGGCACCACCCACCCGCTGCCGAAACCGTTTTTCGTGATGGCGACCCAAAACCCGGTCGAGCAGGAGGGCACCTACCCGCTGCCCGAGGCCCAGACCGACCGCTTCCTCTTCAAGCTGCTCGTCGACTACCCGACCCTCGCCGAGGAAACCACCATGATGACCCGCTGGGGCCAGGTGACCAAGTCCCCCGCCCTCCAAGCCGCGTCCAGCGGCGAGGAACTGCTCCAGCTTCGCACCCAGGTCGACGCCGTGCACGTCGCCCCCGCCGTCCAGGCCTACGTGCTCGCCCTCGTCCGCGCCACCCGCGACCTCGCCAAACCCCTGCCCAACGGCAAGGCCCGCCACGTGTCCTACGGCGCCTCCCCCCGCGCCTCCCTCGCCCTCTACCAGTCCGCCAAGGCCCTCGCCTGGCTCCGCGGCCAGGATTTCGTCGCCCCGTCCCTGGTCCAGGACCTCGCCGCCGACGTCCTTCGCCACCGCATCGGCCTGACCTACGAGGCCGAGGCCGAAAACCTCACCACCGACACCATCGTCGCCCAGGTCCTCGCCCAGACGCCCATGCCCGTAGGCGCCAAATAGAGTCAAGCCGGTCGCGACAAGCCATGCCGCCCCGCATTCAACTTCCCGCCGATTTTAAGCCCTGGCGACTCGCGTGCCTCGGCTGCGGCGTCGGGCTGATCGCGCTCGGCATGCGGATTCTATTGAGCATCCCCTTCGCGAAGCTGGCGGGAGCCACGGCGATAGCGGTGGCCGGCCCGGCTATTCTGGGCTTCGCCTGCTTCATCACCGCCGGGATATTCATCGCGCCGCAAATCGTCGGAGTGGTCGCCAGACCGATCACCGCCTGGTTCGACCAGATGTTTTATCCCACCGAAACCCTCCGCGAACCGCCCGCGACGCTCCTCTTCGCCCTACGCCAGCGCCTGCGCGACCGCCACTGGGAACCCGTAGCCCAGCAACTCGAAGCCTTGCAACGCGCCTACGGCCCCAGCCCGGAGTTGCTTCACCTTCGCGCCCATCTACTTGCCGGCCAGACCGGTGAATTTAAAACCGTAACCGCCGACGCGGTGAGCCGCTTATCCACCCGCGCCTTTGATCGCTACACCGCGCTGCTGCGCCGCGATCCGCCGCCCGCCGCCTTGCAAACCGGGATCGACGCCTAGCCCGCCCCCACCCGCCCCGCCCGTGCCCTCTCCTCCGTCCACCGCCCCGACCCCCGCCGCGCCGCTGGCCGCCCTGCGGCGTCTGGAGTGGCGCGTGCGCCACGCGGTCGAGACCTCGCTCGGCGGCGGTTACCGCTCCGCCTTCCGCGGTCGCGGCATGGAGTTCGACCAGGTCGTGCGCTACACCTACGGCGACGACGTGCGCGACATCGACTGGAACGTCACCGCCCGCCTCGGCGAACCCTACCGCAAGAAATACGTCGAGGAACGCGAGGTCACCGTGGTGATCGTGTTCGAGGACTCGCCTTCCCTCGGCTTCGGCTCCGGCGCCACCACCCGCCGCGAGGCCCTGCTCGAACTCGCCGGCCTCCTGCTCCTGCTCGGCTCGATCAACCGCGACCGCGTCGGCCTCGCCCACCTCCGCCCCGACGGCGCCCGCCTCGTCCCCCCCGTCCACGGCCGCGGCCCCATCCACCACCTCGCCTCCCAACTCTTCGCCTCCGAGCCCCCGCCCTTCGCCGACGCCAACATTTCCGCGTTTCAACATTTCAGCCTGTCCGCGTTTTCCGCCCTCGTCCCCCGCCACAGCATCGTCGTCTGGCTCTCCGACCACCCCGCCCGCCCCGTCCCCGAAGGCTGGGCCGCCCTGCAACGCCGTTGCACCGTGCTCGGCTTGCGCGTCGACGACCCCTGGGACCGCGCCTTCCCCGAGACCGACCAACCCCTCGCCGCCTACGACCCCGTCGCCGGCCGCCTCGTGACCCTAGCCGCCGGCCACGCCGGACGCGCCGCCCACGCCCGCTGGCGCGCCGCCCGCGACGCCTCCCTCGCCGCCTGGTTCCCCGACCCCTTCTCCCGCCACGTCGTCGGCACCGACGAGAACCGCCTCGACTCCCTCGTGCGCTTTTTCCGCCGCCGCGAGTCCGCCCGCCGATGATGCCGCCCGCCGTCCTCGCCGTCTGGTCGGGGCCGCTCGGCCTCGACCTCGCCAACCACCGCCTCGAACAGCCGCTCTGGCTGCTCGCCCTTCTGCTGCCCCCGCTCGTCGCCCTGCTCCGTCGGCGCCGGCCCGTATCCGTGCTCGTGATACCCTCGGCCGCCGCCTGGGCCGCGCCCGCCGCGCCCTCGATCCGCCGCTGGCCGGTCTGGTTCGCCCACCTCGCCGCCGTGCTCCTCGTATTCGCCCTCGCCCGCCCCCAGCGGATCGACGACCGCGTGATCGTGCGCGGCGAGGGCTACGACCTCGTCCTCGCCCTCGACCTCTCCACCTCGATGTATTCCGAGGACGCCGAGCTCGACGGCCGCCAGGTCAACCGCCTCGAGGCCCTCAAACCCGTGCTCGCCGCCTTCATCGAGCGCCGACCGGCCGACCGCATCGGCTTCGTCGCCTTCGCCGGCCGCGCCTACACCCTCGCTCCCCTCACCCACGACCACGCCTGGCTCGGCCGCCAGATCGCCCGCCTGCGCATCGGCCTGATCGAGGACGGCACCGCCATCGGCGACGGCCTCGGCCTGTCCGTCGACCGCCTCCAACGCGCCCGCAAAGATCCCGACGCCCCCCGCGCCGGCGCCTTCGTCATCCTCCTGACCGACGGCGCCAACAACAACGGCCAGCTCGCCCCCGAACAGGCCGCCGCCCTCGCCAAGACCGCCCGCATTCCCGTCTACACCATCGGCGTCGGCTCCGGCCAGCCCGCCCCCTTCCCCGTCTTCGACGAGACCACCGGCCGCCGCGTCCGCACCGTTCTGAGAGCCTTCGCCACCGACGAGCCCAGCCTCCGCGCCATCGCCCGCGAGACCGGCGGCGCCTTCTACCGCGCCGACGATCCCACCGCCACCCGCGAGGCCTTCGCCGCCATCGACCGCGCCCAGAAGACCACCTTCGACCAGACCAACCACATCGTCGCGACCGAGCTCTACGCCTGGCCCGCCTCTTTCGCCGCCGGCCTGCTCCTTCTCGCCGCCCTGCCGCTCCTCCGCCGCCGCTGACCCGCCGTGACCTTCGCCCTTCCGCAACTTCTCTGGCTCCTGCTCCCGTCCGCCGCCCTGCCGCTCGCGACCCCTCTGCCCGCGCGCGGCCCCCCCCCCCCCCCCCCCCCCACCCACAAAACCCACCCCGGGGGCTCTTTTTTTGGGTGGCCCCACACCCCAAAAAAACCCCCCCAC
>JAIXVY010000473.1 GCA_027482505.1 Opitutaceae bacterium
CGGTGGCCTGGCGCTGGGCGTCGTTGAAGTAAGCGGGAACGGTAATGACGGCCTCGGTGATCTTTGAGCCGAGATAGGCCTCGGCGTCGGCCTTGAGCTTGCCGAGGACGAAGGCGGCGATCTGCTGCGGGGCGAATTGCTCGGTCTTGTCGCCGACCTGGACCTCGATGTAGGCGTCGCCGTTTTTGCCGGCCACGACCTTGTAGGGGAGGTTCTTCGCCTCTTCGCTCACCTCGGTGAATTTGCGACCGATGAGGCGCTTGGCGGAGAAGATGGTGTTCTTCGGGTTGGTCACGGCCTGGCGCTTGGCGGCCTGACCGACGACGCGCTCACCGTTTTTGGTGAAGGCGACGATGGAGGGCGTGGTGCGCGCGCCTTCCGCATTGGGAATCACGACCGGCTCGCCGCCTTCCATTACGGACATGCAGGAGTTGGTCGTGCCGAGGTCGATGCCAAGAATGTAGTGGGCCATGATGCCCATGCTTAAGCAAATGGCGTGCGGGCCACCCATCCAATCGACTTAAGAAACTGCATAAAAGCATCTTAATATATTTTCACGACCAAGAAATGATTTCATGAACGAAGCGATTCCGCGCCGCATTGGCACACTTTCGCCACGTGCTGACTCAGACTACCGTGCCACGTGGCACACTGACTCACTTCGCCCGCCAGGCCGACTCCGGAGAGAAACACGGTCGGGTTGCGGACGGCGCGGCGCGTGCTTTCTTGAAAGCATGGAGATAGAGATCAGCCTGCCTGACGAAGTCGCGGTGATGACGCTGCCGGGTGTGGCGTTTTTTCCCCAGGCGCTTCTGCCGCTGCACATTTTCGAGCCACGCTACCGGCAGATGCTGCGCGATGCGTTGGACACGCATCGCTTGTTTGCCGTGGCAGGTCTGGACACGAAACGCATGGCGAGCGCCTTCGAGCCTCCCTATCGGGTGGCGACTGTCGGCATCGTTCGCGCCTGCCAAGGCCGCGAGGATGGCACCTCCAATCTTCTTCTCCAAGGCCTCACGCGCGTCGAGGTCGCGGCCATCCTCGGCGAAGAGCCCTACCGGCGCATAAAAATCCGCGCCCTCTCCAGCGATCCGGGCGCGGAACCGGAGGAGAACGTCCGGTTGCGCGCCAGGCTTTCCAGGCTGCTGAGCACGCGCCTTCGCCTCAGCGGCGAGGGAGTCGATCATCTCACCAAATTCCTTCGCACCGTGGAGGACCCCGAAACCTTCGCCGATCTCGCGGCCTTCAATCTTTGCGGCGACGCGCGCCTGAAGCAGAAGCTGCTTGAAACGCTCAACGTGCACGAACGGATCTCCCTGCTTTGCGACTGGGCCCGGCGCGAAGTGGACTCCCTCCGTCTGCGCAAAACGCTCCAAGGCGACCTGGCGGACGAGGACGTTTCCAATAACTAAACCCTTGGGCGGCCGGCCCGGAAATCATCACGCCTCCGGCGTCGCGTCGCACCGCGTCCGCCACGTCCTGGAGCCGATGGTCGGGATCGAACCGACGACCAGCGGTTTACGATACCGCTGCTCTACCACTGAGCTACATCGGCTTAGGCTTTGGAAGATCGGGACTTAGGACTCTCCTATTGCATTCACTTCACGCACAATTTCACAGTTTTCGCATGCAAGACAGCGAGACCGGTAAAAGAGGCGAGGAATTGAAAACATGGGAAAGAACAAAGACCCCCGGCCTTCTGAGACATAAGGGAGGGCGCTACTACGGTCGCTTTTCCATTGGCGGCAAGACAAAGTTTGTCCCGCTCAACTGCACCTTGATGGAGATCGCCCGGGTGCGGTTCGCGGAGGAGAAGGCCAAGATCGAGCGTGTCCGTCGTGCCGCCCGCGCAAACGAAGAAGGGGTCGCGACTTTAGGACAACTACTCGAAATCTACCGGGGCCGAGTGACGAACAAAACAGGCATCGCGGAGTCTACCCGGAAGAGAAACCTGGAGAACATCGGCTTCATTCAGCGGACATGGCCGGGCATCGAGAAACTCCAACCAAGCCACGTCACACGGACAGAGATCGAAAACTGGCGCGACCGAGCTCTTTCGAAGGGGACTGGATTCCGCCCCCCTGGCGCCAAGTCGGAGAGCACCCTCGTCTCCGGACGCTCAGCATCCAGTTTCAACAAGGCGCTAGACGCGCTACGAACGATGCTGGATTACGCAGTTGATGCGGGGACCATTCACGTGAACCCAGTACGTGAAAATGAAGGGCTCAAAGCCAAGCTAGCCCCCAGGAAGCCGCAGCTACCTGAACAGACGAAACTCCGCGAGGTTTACGCGGCTATTGAAGCAGGCGGAGAGCGCGGTGGATGGGCAATCGAAACTGCGGATTTTTGCCGGTTCCTGAATTTCACAGGCTGCCGAAAAGCCGAGGCCGGAAGCGCACGGTGGAAAGACTATGAAGCAGGCCGTCGCATCCTTCGCGTAAATGGAACAAAGACTGCCGCTGCGTTCCGAGAAGTCCCACTCAACGACGATGCTTTTCAGCTCCTGGAGAAGATCCGAGCGCGTCGCGAGAAACAGCGCGTGAGCCAAGGGCTGGACAGAACAGTCCCAGTCGAAGATAGGATCTTAAGCGTATCGGAAGCACAAACGAGCCTCACGAAAGCTTGCGTCAAGGTCGGCGTGCCGAGGCTCACCCACCACGACCTCAGGGACGCATTTGCGACCGCGTGCATTGAGGCCGGAGTCGACATTCCAACAGTGGCTGCTTGGCTAGGCCACACCGATGGTGGCGCGCTTTTGATGAAAGTCTACGCGCATCACCGTCGCTCTCACTCCTTGGCTCAGATTGCCAAAGTGAAATTTTGAACCATGCAAGACAGCCCAACTGCAAAGATTGCGCAAAGTATATCGCGCGATCTCGACGAACTATGTTCGCTTGTATGGTCGGACCCGCAGGCAGCGGATCTCCTGATCGACGTTGCCTGCCGCGCGACCGAAAACCTTGGGTATCTGCTCGCAGACAATTGGAGTCCGCTTGCGCTAAAACTTCAGAATAAAAACTTTATCCCGACAGCATATGTCATCGCTCCCCACAAAGTAAGCGCCGGGGTGAAAGAAGCATCACAGTTTCCGAGCTATTTCTCGAAAAAGAATCCAGGAAGGCCCAAAAGGGCTGCAA
>JAIXVY010000299.1 GCA_027482505.1 Opitutaceae bacterium
GCAGGATGAAACAAGGACGGCGGCGGCGATACGTCGGACGGACATCGGAAAAAGAACCTTGGCGAAACGCCGGACGCTGGCAACCGCCGGACGCATCCCGACTGGATATTTGCCTCCGGCCGGCCGGGTTCGCCCCTACTTTCGCGCGGAGGAGAGCGAGGCCGCGTAGGCCTGGACGCCGGCGGCCACGGCTTCGGCGATGTCTCCTCGGTAGGAGTCGCTGGCGATCTTGCGCGCCTCGGCGTCATTTGAGAGGTAACCGGCCTCGACCAGCACGGCGGGACAATCCACGAGCCTGAGCACGGCGAAACGGGCGCGCTTGTAGCCGCGGTCTTCGGTGCGGAGCTTGCCCAGCAACTGGCGGTGCATGTGGGCGCCGAGCACCGCGCTCCAAGGATCGTGGCGGTTGCCGGGATTGTCGATCTTGTCCTCGGGCGAACGCGCCGCGGAGGAGGTCGAGCGCTGGTTGCGCGGCGTGAGCACATAGGTCTCGGTGCCGCGCACCGAGGGATTGTTGGCCACGGCGTTAAAGTGGATGCTGATGAAGAGATCGGCGCCGGCGCGGTTGGCCATCTCGGCGCGCTCCGGGAGCGCGATGAAGCGGTCGTCGGAGCGGGTCAGCAGCACGCGCCAGGAGGGATCGGAGGCGGCGAGCAGGCGCTGGAGTTTTTTCGCGACGTCGAGGGTGAAGGTTTTTTCGTCGAGCTTGCCGGCCTTGTTCTGCGTGCCGGTATCCTGTCCGCCGTGCCCCGGATCGATCACGATAGTTCGCAGCGGACGGGCGGCGAGCTGGCCCGGACGCAGGATGGGGCTGATGAAGCGGTCGAGATCGATGCTCGCCACGTAAAAGACGTCTTTCCGCCACAAGGCGGGCTCGCCGAGAAAAATGCGCAGCCCATGAAGCTCCGCCTCGCGCGACTCCCCCTCGAGAACGATGCGGCCGGCGGCGGAGGTAAGGGTGAGCACGTGCTTGTCCGGATCGAACGCGGACTTGTAGCCCAGCCGGGCGAACCAGGCGCGGGCGTCGGTGTAGCTCACACCGCCTATCTTGACCACGGCGGGCGAGGCGGGGCGGGGCGTGGTCCGGCTGGCCAAGACCACGGAGCCGGAGGCCAGCGCGGGAGCACAGTAAGCAGACGAGAGGGCAAGAGCCAGGACAAGCAGGCGAACCGGGGCGAAACGGGGCATGGGGGCAAAAAAGACCGCGGCCCGGGATGTCGGGACGCGGCGTTGAATCAGGCCGAAGGCAGGGACGGCGATCGGGGGAAGACGCTCACTTTTGATCGTCTTGATCGTAGTCGTCGTGATCGTCCTTGCCGGAGTCGTCGATCGCCTGTTCGTCGGCGGCGAGCGTGTATTTGCGCTTCCGCTTGTTGGCCGGATAGGGGGTGAGCATGACGTTGATCTGCTTGCCCATGAGCTTGGGCTCGGCATCGGGGTGCCCCATGCCGGAGAGCTCGCCGAGGGCTCGCTTCATCACGTTGAAGCCGATCTCGGTGTGGGCCATCTCGCGGCCGCGGAACTTCAGGCGAAGCTTCACCTTGTTGCCGTGATCGAGGAACTCCTCGGCATGGCGAATCTTGGTGAGAAAGTCGTTGTTCTCGATGCGGGGGGTGAACTCCACCTCCTTCAGCTTGCTCGCCGTGGACTTGGCGTGGCTGCTCTTCTTCTGCTCCTCGTAGATGTATTTGCCGAAGTCCATGATGCGGCACACGGGCGGCACCGCGTTGGCGGACATCTCGACGAGATCGAGGTTGAACTGGCGCGCGAGCGAGAGGGCGCGCTCAGTGGCCATGATGCCAAGCTGCTTGCCCTCGGGGGAGATGACGCGGATTTCGGGAACCCGAATCTTGTCGTTGCGCTTGATGTGCGCAAAGGGGTCGTTGTTACGACGTTGATAGGGCTGGTTGGGGCGTCGTGCGCCGCCGCCGTAGGGTGCTGAGAGGGCCATCAATGATACTTGGGTGCGTGTGCTGAGCGAAACGAAGAAACGACCAGCCCGGCGGGAAAGACAACTGGAAAACGGGCCGGGCGGGCGGGATATCCCCGGTTTGCGAACGGGGCGACCACCGACACGCCGTCCGACGGAAGCCGGTGGCGACGCCGAAAACCCGGCGAATCAGACCGAAAAGCTTTCTCCGCAGGAGCAGGAAGCCTTGGCGTTCGGGTTGGTGAATTTGAAGCCGCCGGCGATAAGCGCGGCGGAGTAATCGATATGAGTGCCCTTGAGATAGAGCGCCGTCTTGGGGTCCACCAACACGCGCGTTCCCGCCGTCTCCACGAGGATATCGCCCCGCTTGGGCTCGGCCGTGAAGCGCAATTTATAGCTCAAGCCGTTGCAACCGCCCCCGGCGATGGCCACGCGCAGGTAGTCTCCCTGTTTCTCGCGGGCGATCAGGGCCGCAACCTTGCGTCCGGCGGACTCGGTGAGCTTGACCAAGCGCTCGTCGCCCTGGCGCGGAGTCACCGGCTCCGGCATGGAGACCGGGGCGACGGGAGCGAGGGCGGAGGGCGAGGAAAGCGTATCCATGGAAGCGTTGCGCAGGCCATACCTTGGCGCTCAAACGCCGGCAGGCAAGCGGCGGCGCGCGACCAAGGCCCGGGCCATGCGCACGGCGTTGGTGAAACTGGCGGCGGAGGCGACGCCGCGCCC
>JAIXVY010000022.1 GCA_027482505.1 Opitutaceae bacterium
GCCGAGCAGGGCGGGGACGACCATCCACTGGGCGTGCTCGTAGATGGCCATGAAGATGGCGAGTTCGCTCCAGAAGTTGAGCAGGCCGGGACCGGGCAGGCCGATGCTGGCGAGGACGGCGGTGAGGAAGAAGGCGGCGAGAACCGGCGCCTTTTTCACCAAGCCGCCCATGTCGTCCATGTCGAAGGTTCCGGTGCGGTGGTGGACGCTGGTGGTGAGAAGGAACAGCAGCGAAACGGAAAGACCATGGGCGACCATGAAGAGCACCGCGCCGCCCGCGCCGAGCGAGGTCAGACAGGCGACACCGAGGAAACCGTAGCCCACGTGCATGACCGAGCCGTAGCCGACCATCTGCTTAAGGTCGCGCTGGGCGATGGCCACGAGGCCGATGATGACGACGTTGCCGAGCGCAAGCCACGCGAGCGTGGGCGCCCAGGAGGCGGCGCCGACGGGCAAGAGCGGAACGGCGATTTGCACCAAGCCGTAGAGGCCGAACTTCTTGAGCACACCGGCGTGGAGCATGGCGGCGGAGCTGGGCGCGGCGCCGTAACCGAGAGGGGCCCAGGAGTGGAACGGGAAGAGAGAAACCAGGATACCGAAGCCGAGCAGCAGCAGGCCGAAGATGTTGCGCTCGCTCGCGGCGGAGAGCCCGCCGTGGGCGAGTTCCTGGCGGAGGGTAAGGAAACTGAAGGTCTCCGCCCCGCTCTGGTGGTAGAGAGCGATCAAACCGAGCAGGGAAATCATCGCACCCAGCGTGAGGTAGATTGTCATCTTCATCGCGGCGTAACCGCGGTCACGCCCGCCCCAAACGCCGACCATGATGAAGGTGGCGATCAGCGCGAACTCGTGGAAGAAGTAGAAAAAGAAGATGTCCATGCTGGCGAACACGCCCATGAGGCCGCCGTGCATGACGAGCAGCAGGCCCCAGTAGAGCGCGGGTCGCTCGGCCTTGGACTGGATGGCGTAAAGACCGGCGGCCAAGCCAACCACCCCGGCCAGCAGGAAGAGCGGAAGCGAGATGCCGTTGAGCCCCAGCTGAAGGCTGATGCCAAAGGCCTCCTTCAGGCCCGTGTCGTATTCCGAAACGAACTGATAGCTGACGCCGTTGGCGGCGTTGAACTGGCTGAAGAGGTAGAGCGCGATGACGGCGGGAGCCGCAAAGCCGAGACCCGCGATGAACTTGCGCACGGCGAGGGGCGCGGGGACGAGGAGCAGGAGCGCGGCGGCGAGCGGCGTCGCAATGGACAGAAGAAGAAGGTCGGACACGGCGGAAAAGGGTCTTGGGTCGAAGTGGCGGGAAGGCGGGACTCAGCGCGTGGCGAGGAACCAGAGGAAGACGGCGCCTCCGAGGAACCAGTAGACGTAGGCGTGCAGGCTGCCGGTATGGAGCGCGCGGGCCGCGAGGCCGACGAGGCCGGTGCCGCCCCCGACCACGCCGCGGACGAAGCCGCCGATACCGATCAGGTCGACGTAGTTCAGCAGAAGCGCGAAGCGCTGCTGAACCTTCGCAACATACCAGTCGTAGAGGGCGTCGATGTAGAGGCGCTTCTCGAACAGCTGATAAACGACGGGCAGGCGAACCTGGAGGAAATCGGTGTTGGAGCCGGGACGATAGAGCAGGAAGCCGAGCACGGAACCGACGACAAAGGCGGCGGTTCCGCCGATCATGGCCGCGGAGTGGCCGTCACCGTGAAGAAGATGATGGGCGGCCTCGGGCACGACGCGCAGGGCCTCGGGATAAAACCAAGCGTAGCCGGCGAAGACCGCGCCGATGGCGAGCACGACGAGCGGGATGCTCAGGAGCGGACCGCCCTCGTGGGCGTGCTCGGCGCCCTCGGAGCGGGGCTTGCCGAGGAAGGCGGTGGTCCAGAGGCGCGTCATGTAGAACGCGGTGAGGAAGGCGCCGAGAAGCAGGCAGTAGAAGACCGCGGGGTTGTATTGATAGGCTAGGATCAGGATGGCGTCCTTGGAGTAGAAACCCGCGAGGAAGGGGCAGCCAACCAAGGCCAGCGTTCCGATGGTGAATGTCGCGAAAGTGATCGGCATCTTCTTGGCCAGGCCGCCGAGGCGGTAGATGTCGCCCTCGTGGTGCGTGCCGTGGAGAACGGAACCGGAGCCGAGAAAGAGCAGGGCCTTGAAAAACGCGTGGGTGGTGAGGTGGAACATCGCCGCGGCGACGCCGCCGGTGATGCCGGCAAGCGAGGCGTCGGCGCCGGATTGGAGGGCAAGGAGAGAGCCGAGCGCGAAGGCCGCGACCATGAAGCCGAGCTGCGAGATCGTGGAGTAGGCGAGGATGCGCTTGAGGTCGCGCTGGCCGAGGGCGGTGAAGCCGGCGAAGAGCGCGGTGGCGACGCCGATCCAGAGGATGACATCGAGGGCGCCGACCGTCATGAGCACGCTGACGCGGCAGAGCAGGAAGATGCCGGCGGCCACCATCGTGGCGGCGTGGATGAGGGCGGAGACGGGCGTGGGGCCTTCCATCGCGTCGGGCAGCCAGACGTGGAGAGGAAGCTGGCCGGACTTGCCGACCGCGCCGCAGAAGATGAGCAGGGCGATGGAGGTCGCGACGACGGAGGGCTCGGTGCCGATCTTGGCGGCGATGTCGGCGAGGGTGATGGAGCCGAAGGCCCAGTAGGCGAGAATGATGCCGAGGAGGAAGCCGAAGTCGCCGATGCGGTTGACGATGAAAGCCTTCTTGGAGGCGGCGACGGCGGCGGGTTTTTCGAAGTAGAAATTGATCAGCAGGAAGGAGCTGAGACCGACCAGCTCCCAAAAGATGAAGAGCATGATCAAATCGTCGGCGAGCGTGAGGCCGACCATGGAGAACATGAACAGGGACAGGCAGCCGAAGAAGCGGGCCTGGTTCTCCTCGTGCGACATATAGCCGAGGGAGAAGACGTGGACGAGCAGCCCGACGAGGGCGACGACCGCGAGGAGGAGCTTGGAAAGCGGGTCGAGGAGGAAGCCGAGCGAGACGGTGAGCGGCCCGAGGGTGAGCCACTCGGCCTTGGCCGTGAAATCGGCGGTGTTGAAGATGAGCTGACCGGCGAGGATCGCGATGGCGGTGGCGCCGGCGAGCGAGAGCGCCTTGGCGATCGCGGGCTGGCGGCGGAAGAAGAGCCCGATCAACGCCGCGCGGGCGAGCGGCGTGAGCAGAAGCGTGAGGGCGAGCTGGGGAGCGGACATCGGGAAAGGGTCTCGGGAGACGGGCTCAGTTCTTGAGGGCGTTGAGCTCCTCGACCTGCACCGTCTGGCGGCGGCGGAAGAGGGCGACGATGATGGCGAGGCCGACCGCGACCTCGGCGGCGGCGACGGTCAGGATGAAGAAGACGAAGACGTTGCCGTCCAGGACGCCGTTGTAGCGCGAGAAGGCGACAAGGGCCACGGTGCTGGCGACCAACATGAGCTCGAGGCACATGTAGATCACCAGGGTGTTCTTCCGCAGGAGCACGCCGAAGAAGCCGACCGCGAAGAGCACCGCGGCGAGGTAGAGGTAGGAGTGCAACGAAACCTGGAAGGCGCCGGTAACGGCGGCGAGCGGGAGGCTGGACATGGTGAAGAGCTGGGAGCGTGGAGCAGGGCGGCTTACTTGATGTCGTCGAGACCCTCGAACTTCTTGCTGAGGACGATGACGCCGAGCATGGCGATGAGGAGAAGGAAGCCGACGATCTGCACCGGCAGGAGATAAACAGTGAAGAGCTGCTCGGCGTAGGAGCGGAGCGTGCTGCCGACCACGGGAACGTCGGCGGCGACGGCGACCTGGCCGCGCTGGGCGAAGGAAACCAGCCCGGTGACCAGCAGGCCGCCGGCCAGCGTGGAGGAGACGACGGTGGCCTTGGTGAACTTCTTCCGGTCTCCGCCCTGCATATCGAGCAGCATGATGATGAAGAGGAAGAGGGCGACGACCGCGCCGGCGTAGACGAGCACGAGCAGGACAGCCAAAAGGAAGGCGTCGAGGAGGACGAAGAGGCCGGCCACGCCGACGAGGCTCAGCAGCAGGCAGAGCGCGGAGGCGACGGCGTTCTTGTTGAACACCACGCCGAGGGCGCAGGCCACGGTGAAGACCGCGAAGAGATGAAAGAGAAGGTCGGAGGCGGACATGACGAAAGGTCGGTGCGGGGGCTGGACGTGTGGCGGCGCGGACGGCTCAGTGGTGGCCGCCGTGGGCGGCGGCCTGCTCGGCGGCCTTTTTCTTGTCCCACTTGAAGTGCTCGTCCGGCAGGGTGCCGCCGAGCTCGTAAAGGCGCTTCTTGTCGTTGACCATCTCCTCGCGGGTGTATCCGGTCATCGAATACTGCTGCTGGAGCCAGATCGCCTCCTCGGGGCAGACCTCCTGGCACATGCCGCAGTAGATGCAGCGGAGCATGTCGATCTTGAACTCCTGCGGGCGCTTCTCGACGTGGGCGTTGGGATCCTCGTTCGGAATCTCGCCGGGGGTGATGCGGATGGCCTTGGGCGGGCAGACGAACTCGCAGAGCTGGCAGGACACGCACTTCTCGCGGCCGTTCGGGTCGTAGACGAGCGTGGGCACGCCGCGGTAGCCCGCGGGGATCTCGGGGCGCTGCTCGGGATATTCGAGCGTCTCGGTCGGCTTGACCATGCGCTTGAAGGTCGTGGCGAGACCGGCCGCGATGTTGGGCAGGTAGGTGCGCTCCCAGAAGGTGAGCGGTTTGCGTTCTACGGTGACGACGGCCATGGCGGGCGTTTTTTAAAAGGTTAGCGGGTCTCGATCCACGCGATGACGAGCGCGTAGGCGATGAGGTTGGCGATGGAGAGCGGCAGAAGCTTCTGCCAGCCGAGCTTCATCACCTGGTCGTAGCGGAAACGGGGAAGCGTCCAGCGCACCCACATGAAGAAGAAGATGAAGAAACCGACCTTAGCGAGGAAGAGGCCGATGGCGATCAGGCCCATGAGCAGGGGCTTGTCGGCGAAGTGCAACCAGTGGGCGAGGTCCGCGAAGGAGACCCAAGGGAGCGGGTTCCAGCCACCAAGGAAGAGAAGGCAGAAGATGCCGGAGCCGACGATCATGTGGGCATACTCGGCGACGAAGAAGAGCGACCACTTGAAGGCGCCGTATTCGGTGTGGAAGCCGCCGACGAGGTCCGCCTCGGACTCGGGCATGTCGAAGGGCTGGCGGTTGGTCTCGGCGAAGAGGGCGACAAGAAAGATGAAGGCCGAGACGGGCATGGTCATCGCATACCAGGTGCCGCCCCAGAAACCGGGCTGGCTCTGGGTCTGGACGACATCGAAGAGGCTGAGCGTGCCCTGGCCGCCGGGGGCGTTGACCCAGAGGAACACGGGCAGCACGGAGAGCGTCATCGAGAGCTCATAGGAGATGAGCTGGGCCGAGGCGCGCACGCCGCCGAGGAAGGGATACTTCGAGTTCGAGGCCCAGCCGGCGAGAATGAGGGAGTAAACGCCGAGCGATCCGAGCGCGAAAACGGCGAGAAGGCCGACGTCGAGATTGGTGAGCGCGACGGGAACGAGTTTCCCGGCGGCGTCGAAGTAGGCGCCGAAGGGCACGAAAGCCACGGTCGTGAGCGCGGGGATCATCGACGCGATGGGCGCGAGCACGAAGTAGAACTTGTTCACGTGCCCGGGAATCGGGTCCTCCTTGAAGGTGAACTTACCGCCGTCGGCCGCGAGCTGGTAGATGCCGAGCTTCTGGAGCGCGGTGCCAAGCACGGGGATGCTGGCGACGAGGCCGAGGGGGGCGAGGAAGCCGGCGATCGGGGGCTTGGTGCGATTGGGGCCGGGGCGGCCCTGGATCCACGCGGAGATCTTGCGCTCGGCCATCGAGCAGGGGGGGGCGCGGGGGAGGAGGACGAGGCTCACCGCGGTGCCTTGGAGCAGGAGGCGGAGGAGGAGCGGGAGCTCGAAGTAGAAGTCGAACATGTCGGAAGCGGAGAGTCGGAAGTCGGAATTTTGCCACAGAGATCACAGAGCTCGGACACGGAGGTCACGGAGGCCGGTGAGCAGGCGATGAATGAAAGGCGAAGGTGGCGTGGTTAAATCTGAGGTTTGGAACTCTGTGTTCTCTGTGTCTGGGCTCTGTGTCCTCTGTGGCTAAAACTCAGGCGGCGACCGCAGGGGCGGCGGGCTTGTATTTAAGGGTCTCGCCTTCGACGAAGGGCAGGCCGGACCACGGCGTGGAGTCGAGGAGCAGGCCGGTCTCGGGGATGTTCTTGTAGAGCATCGTGGAGAGGGCGGGCACCGCGGCGGCGAGTGTGGGCCAGAGACCGTGGACGTCGGCGGCGAGCGCGGAACCACCGAGGGCGGCGACGAGCTTGGAGAGGACGAGGAGGTCGTTGCTCGCGCCCTGCGGGCCCGGGACGGCAGCGGCGAACTTCTGGATGCGGAACTGTTGGTTCACGAAGGTGCCGGCCTTCTCGAAGGTGTGCAGCGTGGGCAACACGATCTTCGCGGCGGCGCTGGTGGCGTTGGCGTGGGTGCCGAGGTAGACGACCGAGACCTTGGCGAGCTGCGCAGGCGTGAGGCCGGCGGCGGCGAGGTCTTCGCCGTGCGAAACGACGGTCTTGATTTTCCCCGCGTCGATGTCGGCAGCGAGCGAGGTGAGCTGCGCGGCGGGAAGCGCGGAAATGAGACCGGTGACGAGGGCGCCGCGGACGTTGGGGTTGCGGTCGGCGGAGATGAGGAGCTTGTCGCCCTGCGCGGTGCGCGCGACGAGCGAGACGGAGGCGCCGAGGGCGGAGGCGAGTTGCTTGAGGGCGAATTGCTCTTCGACCGAGGCGCGGCCGGAGCCGACGATGGCGACGGAGCCGGCCTTGAGGAGCTGGGCGGCGGCGTTGACCGCGATGTCGAGCGCGGAGGAGGCGCCGTCGACCTTGATGGCGGCGAGGCGATCCGGGGCGGCGACCTGCTTGTAGAGCATGCGGCCGGAGTCCGACATCCAGGTGTCGTTTACCTCGTCGTTGCGGCGCGGGGTGAGGCGGTAGATGACGCCTTCGCGCGACCAGACGGTGGCGTTCACGCCCACGGAGGACTCGATGTCGATGGTGTTGGTCTGCTTAAGGAACCAGACGCGCATCTTGAAGCGGAAGTCGGTGCTGGTGAGCGCGCCGACCGGGCAGATGTCGACCGTGTTGAGCGAGTAGTTGTTCTCGAGCTTCTTGCCGGGGTGGCAGGTGAGGGTCGAGTAGCTGCCGCGGTCCACGAAGCCGAGGACGTCGTCCTTGGCGATTTCCTTGGAGAAACGGACGCAACGGGAACAGAGGATGCAGCGCTCGTCGTCGAGGGTGACGCGGGGCCCGAGCTGCGTGCGCTTGGGCTTCACGTTTTTCTCCTCGATGAAGCGCGAGTAGCCGCGGCCGTAGCCGGTGGCCTGCTCTTGGAGTTTGCACTCGCCGGCCTGGTCGCAGATCGGGCAGTCGAGCGGGTGGTTGACGAGGAGGAACTCCATCACGCCTTCGCGGGCGTCCTTCACC
>JAIXVY010000181.1 GCA_027482505.1 Opitutaceae bacterium
CTCCAACGCCGCCGTCGCCGACACCACCGCCCCCTCGGCCGTCATCACTTCGCCCGCCAATGGCTCGCGCCTCTCCGGCAAAACCGTCTCCATTTCCGTGCGCGCCACCGACAACGTCGGCGTCGCCAAGATCGATCTCTACATCGACGGCCGTCTTTTTGGCACCAGCGCCACGGCCTCCGCGACATTCAACTGGAACACCAGCAAGGCGGCGGCCGGAGCCCACACGTTGCAGGCCATGGCGACCGACGCCGCGGGCAACACCGGCGCCTCCGCCGTCGTCACAGTCTACAAGTAGGGCATCCTCACACGTCTCTTCCAACACCCGCGATCCGCCACCGGCGGCGCGGGTGTTTTTCTTGTCACGGCAGCCCGAAAAACTCCCGCGCGTTCGCCGTCGTGCGCGCGGCCAGCTCGGAGACGGACACGCCCAGCGTCGCGGCCGCCGCCTCGGCGGTGAAACACAGATAGGCCGGCTCGTTCGCCTTTCCCCGATGCGGCGCGGGCGTGAGGTAGGGCGCGTCCGTCTCCAGCATGAGGCGGCCGATGCCCTGCGCCGCCAGCGCGGCCCGAACCGTGTCGGCGTTTTTATAGGTCACCACGCCGGTGAAGGAGCCGCGCCCGCCGCGCCGCGTCAGCTCGGCCATCTCGGCCGCGCCCTCGGTGAAACAGTGGAAAACCACGCGCTCCCAAGCCACGCCGCTCGCGTCGATCATCTCCACGCACTCAGCGAAGGCCCCGCGCGAGTGCACCACCAGCGGGCACCCCAGTCGCGCCGCCACCACGAGCTGCGCCGCGAAGGCCGCGCGCTGCCACGCGAAGATCCGCTCCGCCGCGGCCGCGTCGTCCTTGGGCAGGTGAAACCGGTCCAGCCCGCACTCGCCGAGCGCCACCGGTCGCGCGTCGTCGCCGCCCCAGAAAGCCTCCAACTGCGCCAGCTCTTCGCTCCAGCGCCCATCCACCGAGCAAGGATGCAGTCCGGCCGTGTAGAAAACCCTGCCCGCGTGTTTCGTGGCGAGGTCCCGGTAGCGCGCCCAGTCCTCCGTCGAAGTGCCGATGGTCACGAGCCGCGTCACGCCGGCCTCCGCCGCGCGCGCGAGCACCGCGTCGGTTTCCCCGCGTTTGTCGAAGCTTTCCAGGTGCGTGTGCGAATCGATCAGTTCAATCATCATTCAAATCATCGACCGCAGATTACGCGGATGAACGCAGATAAAGACCAGAGCCGCTTCTCCGGTCCGCACAATCGCTTCTTCATCTGCGCCCATCTGCGATATCTGCGGTTAAAAATCAGCCGTAGCGCTCTTCCAGATACGTCAGCAGGGACTTCGCGCCCAGCTCCCCGCCCGTCACACGCTTGGTCAGCGTAAACGCGTCCTCGCGGCGGCCGTGGGCGTGCACCTCGGCGCGCAGCCAGCCGAGCAGGCGGGAGAAATCCCCCCGCGCGAAATCGTCCTCGAGCCCGGGCAGGCGCGCCTTGGCGGCCGACCAGAGCTGGGCCGCGATCATGTTGCCCAGCGTGTAGCTCGGGAAGTAGCCGAACGAGCCGCCGCTCCAGTGCACGTCCTGCAACACGCCCTCGCCCGCGTGCGCGGGACGGCGGCCGAAAAACTCCTCCGCCAGCGCGTCCCAGGCCGCGGGCAGCTCGGCGATCCTGAGCGTCCCGGCGAAGAGGCGCTTCTCGAGGTCGAAGCGCAGCAGGATGTGCAGGTTGTAGTGCACCTCGTCGGCGTCGACGCGGATCATGCCGCCCGGCTCCACCGCGTTGGCCGCCGCGTGTAGGGATTCGGCCGATACACCTTCCAGTTGCCTCGGGAAGGCCGCGCGATACTCCGGCTCCAGCCAGCGCCAGAAGGCGCGCGAGCGCGCCACCTGGTTTTCCCAGAGCCGGCTTTGCGACTCGTGCACCGCCATGCCCGCCGCCTCGGCCAGCGCGGTGCCCGCGTGCGCGGCGGGCAGGCCCTGCTCATACATGCCGTGGCCGGCCTCGTGGATGGAACTGTAGAGCGAATCGAGCGGGTTGTCGGCGTCGAAGCGGGTGGTAAGGCGCAGGTCGTCGCCCGAGCCCGAGCAAAAGGGATGCAGAGACACGTCGAGCCGGCCGCGGCCGTAGTCGAAGCCGAGCCGCTCCGTCACGCGGCGCACCACGTCGCGCTGGGCCGCCACGTCGAAGCCCTTCAGCGCCGGCGGCGCCTCGCCGCGGGCCTGCGCGGCCAGGACCTTCGCGTCGATCCGCCGCGCCAGCGGCACGAGGCCCGCGCGCAGCTCGCCGAAAAGCGCGTCGATCCGGGCGGCGGTGAGGCCGGGGTCGTGCTTGTCGATGGCAAGGTCGTAGGGACGATCCCCGAAGCCCAGCAGCTCCGCTTCGCGCCGGGCGAGCGCGAGATGTTTTTCAAGAAAAGGCGCGAAGGCCGCGAAATCCCGCGCCGCGCGCGCCGCCGCCCAGGCGTGGTAGGCCTCGCTGGAAAGTCTTGCGCGCTCGGCCACGAATTCGCCGGGCAGCTTCGTCGCGCGGTCGAAGTCGCGGCGCGCCGCCGCC
>JAIXVY010000025.1 GCA_027482505.1 Opitutaceae bacterium
CTTACCGCCCACCCAGTGGGCTGGCCAGGAGCCGCCGCGCCTTGCTGGGAAGCCGAGCAGGTCCAACGTCCCATGTTTATTTGAGAGGTGGGCGGGCGAAAGCTGGTTTTTTGCGTGTGCCGCGACATCACGGAGCGGAAGCACACGGAGGCGGTGCTGCGCGAGAACCTGTTTTTCCGGCGCGAGGCGGAGCGCATCGCGAAGATGGGCGCGTGGAAGGTGAACGTCTCCGCGGGCTCGCTGTATTGGACCGAGGGGGTGTATGACATCCTGCGGGCGCCGTCGGACTACCGGCCAAGTCTGGAAGATGGGCTGAGGTTTTACGACGAGGAGTCTATTCCCGCGCTGCGCGCCGCGTTGGCGGCGGCGGCCACGCACGGCACGCCTTTCTTGCTGGAGAGCGGTCTGACCACGATGGACGGCCGTCATATCTGGACGGAGGTGCGCGGCATAGGTCGGGTGGAGGAGGACGGCCAGGCCTACGTGATCGGCACGTTCCATGACATCACCGCGCGGCGGGAGCAGGAGGCCTACACGCGACTGCATCTGGAAACGCTGCAGTTGCTGGCCAAGGACGCACCGCTGGTGGAGGTGCTCGAGTCGATCGTGCGGTTGCTGGAGAGCCGCAACCGGGACTGGATCGGCTCCATCCTCATGGTGACCGAGGATGGCGCGCACCTGAGCTGCGCGGCCGCGCCGAAGATGCCCGAGTTTTTCCGGCAGGCGGTGGCCAGGGTGCCCATTCGGGAGGGGATCGGGTCCTGTGGCACGGCGGTGGCGACGCGGCAAAAATTCTACGTCGAGGATGTGATGACCCACCCGTATTGGGAAGAGTTTCGCGGGCTCGCCCGGGATGCGGGAGTGCGCTCGTGCTGGTCGAATCCCATCCTGTCCGCGCAGGGAGAGGTGCTGGGCGCCCTGGCGGTTTACCGGGCCAAGCCCGCCTTGCCGGGCGTCGCGGAGATCCAGGCGATGGACGAGGTGCTGAACCTGGCCGGCCTGGCGATCCGCAAGCTGCGGCCCGAGGAGGCGCTGCGAGAGCGCGAGGAGCGTTTTCGCGATCTGGTGGAGACGAGCTACGACTGGATCTGGGAAATGGACGCCGAGGGGCGCTACACCTACGCCAGCCCGCGCGTGGCCCGGCTGCTCGGGCATCCTCCCGAGGAGATCCTGGGCAAGACGCCCTTCGATCTCATGCCCGAGGCGGAGGCGGCGCGGGCGCGGCCGGTCTTCGCGGAGATCCTCGCGGCGCGGCGGCCTTTCACCGCGCTCGAGCGCACGCACCGGCACAAGGACGGCCGGCCGGTCGTGCTGGAGTCGAGCGGCGCGCCGGTGCTCGGCGCGGACGGGCGGCTGCTCGGCTATCGCGGCATGGACCGCGACGTGTCGGAGCGCCTGAGGCTCGAGGCGCAGCTGCGGCAGGCGCAGAAGCTGGAGGCGGTGGGGCAGCTGGCCGGCGGCGTGGCCCACGATTTCAACAACATCCTCGCCGCGGGCATGATGCACCTGGGCCTGCTCGAGATGAACCAGAGCCTCGACGCGAAGACGCGCGCGGCGCTGAAGGATCTCGACCGCGGCATGCAGCGCGCGGCCACGCTGACGCGGCAGTTGCTGATGTTCAGCCGGCGCTCGCACCTGAGCGTCCAGCCGCTCGATCTGGACGAGGTGGTGGCCAACCTGCTGAAAATGCTGGGCCGGATCATCGGCGAAAACATCGAGCTGCGCTTTCAGCCGCGGGGCAGGCTGCCGGCGGTGGAGGCCGACGCGGGCATGCTGGAGCAGGTGGTGCTCAATCTCGTGGTCAACGCCCGCGACGCGATGCCGCTGGGCGGGGCGATCACGATCGACATCGAGGCGCGGGACTTCGCGTCCGCCGATCCCGCGGCCCATCCGGAGCGGCGCGCCGGGCGTTTCGTCCGCCTATCCGTGGCCGACAACGGCACGGGCATCGACGCGGAGACGCTGAAGCATATCTTCGAGCCGTTTTTCACCACCAAGGAGGTGGGCAAGGGCAGCGGGCTCGGCCTGGCGACGGTGCACGGCATCGTGGCCCAGCACAAAGGCTGGGTGGAGGTGGAGACCGAGCCCGGCCGCGGTTCGGTGTTTCACGTCCTGCTGCCCGCGCTGGACGCCTCGCCCGTGGCCGCGCCGGCGCGCGCGGAGGAGCGGCCGGCCGTGCCGGGCGGCCGGGAGTGCGTGCTGGTGGTCGAGGATGATGATTCGCTGCGCGAGATGGTCATGGTCTCGCTGCAGTTGCTCGGCTACGAAGTGCACGGCGCCGCGAACGGTCCGGCGGGCGTGGAGCGCTGGGAGGCTTTGCAGGGCCGGGTGGACCTGCTGCTGACCGACATGGTGATGACGGCGGGGATGAACGGCATGGAGCTGATCGAAAAGCTGCGGGAAAAGAATCCGCGCCTGCCCGCGATCATCGCCAGCGGCTACAGTTCCGACATGGTGAAGTCCGGCGTGCCCACGCTGGCCGGCGTGCGTTACCTGCCCAAGCCCTTCGCCATCGCGGCGCTGGCGGAGCTGGTGCGCAAATCGCTCTCGGGCGAGTGAGGGCCGGGGCTCGGCCGTTTGGGTTTCCGAGTCGGAGTTTTGGACCACGGATGGCGCGGATGATCACGGATAAAGGCCGGTGAATCCGAGCCTGTTCGCGCCATCCGGGGGCGCGGCGCGACCACCATTCAATTTGAAATACGCTAGACGGAGAGCGCGGCGCGAAAGCCGCGCGCGCCGTAGTAGGACTGGGCGCCGTTGTGGTAGATGAAGACGCGGCCGAAGCGTCGGTCGCCGAAGAGGGCCCCGCCGAGGCGGCGGACCTCGGGCGGGGTTTTCACCCAGCTGGAGGTTTTCAGGTCGAACTCGCCGAGCCGTTGCAGCTCGCGATACTGCTCCTCGTCGAGGAGCTCGACGCCCATGGCGGCGGCGAGGCCGAGCGCGTCGCCCGCGGGTTTGTGCTCCTTGCGCGATTCCAGGCCCTCGCGGTCGTAGCATAGCGAGACGCGGCCCTTGGGGCTCTCCGGCGAACAATCGAAGAAGACGACGGCTCCCGTGGCCGGGTCGAGGCGCACGACATCGGGTTCGCCGCCGGTGCGCTCCATCTCCCGCAGGGCGCGGAGCGCGGCGGCCGGCGCGGCGTCGAGCCGGGCGCGCACCGCCGGCCAGCCGACATCGTAATGGCGCGCGCGGTTTTTCTCGAAGCGGGTCTGGAGCGCCTCGAACAAGGCGTCCCGCTCGGGAGCGGACAAGGTCGGCAGAGGGCGGGCGTTTTTCATGCTGGGCGCGGTTATTACCCGTATGCCGGGCGGAGGGCAGCTGATTTTCCGCGGCGGCGGGGCGTGGCGGCGTCTGCGGGGAAAGCCGCGTCAGTATTTCCGGCGCTCGAGCACCTCGACGTGGAGCGGATTCGCCGGG
This sequence comes from Opitutaceae bacterium, assembly GCA_027482505.1. Classification (GTDB taxonomy): domain Bacteria; phylum Verrucomicrobiota; class Verrucomicrobiia; order Opitutales; family Opitutaceae; genus IMCC26134_A. The sequence goes on from JAIXVY010000025.1 coordinate 3,418, forward strand.
TTGACCAGGAGGCGAAGCGAGCCGTCGTTGGCGACGACGGCGGATACGCGGGCCCAGGCGGCGCCCTCGGTGGCGAAGCCCGTCTGGGTGAGAAAGGGCGTGCAGCGCACGATGGCGCCGGCGTCTTCGTATTCGCAGAGGAGGCGCGCGTCCCAGGTGAAATCGTGGTGGCGGCGCACGCGGCGCACCTCGCGGTCGACGCAGCGGGCGGGGACCTCGCGCCACGTCTTGCGGAGCAGATACGCGCGAAGCGAGTTGGACGAGGCGGCGAGGGCGAAGGCTACGCCGGTGGCGACGAGGCCGGCGGCGGGGCTTTGGCCGTGCTCCTTCAGGTAGATGGTATAGCCGAGGCCGAAGAGAAAGCCGCCGACGCCGGCGAAAACGACGTAGCGGGCCCAGGTTTCGAGACCGAAGGTCATGGGGCGTCCGGGCCCGGCGTGGGAGATGAATGGAATCCGCCAGCCTTCGTTGAGGGCGGAGTCCTGCCAGCCGCGCAGCTTTCCGGAGGCGCTCATGCGGCGGGCGGGCGGGCATCGCCGCCGGGCGCGAGGCGGCGTTGAGCGAGAGCGCGCGGCGCGAGGTCGACGCGCCTCGCGGGGTTTTCGGTTTCAAGGACCGCGGAATCGAGGCGCCACTCGCCGCGCGTTTTGGAGGCGCGGACGTGGAGGAGGGCGCGTCCCTTCGGGCCTTGAAGCGGTATGGCGAAATCGGCCCGGCCGGAGGGGCCGCTAACGCTCAGCGAGCCGGTGGGGAAAAGGCCTTCTCTCACGGGCCGGCCGAGGGCCTCGGCGACCACGGGGTCGGACTTGGCCAGGGCGAGGGCGAGCCGGTAGGGCTCGGAGGATTTTATGATCCGAAAAATCCAATGGATAAACGCGGCGAGGCAGCGGAGGGCCAAGGTGGCGCCGAGCGACAGCGGTCTTCTCCAGATTCGGCTCCGCCGGTCGCCGCCGGGCTCGCGGGAAAGGGTCGGCGGGGGCGGGAGTGCGGGCTTATGCATCGTTGGAAAAGGCGGCGAGGATGACTTGCTCGGGGGCGGGGCTCAAAATCCGGTCCAGGCGCGGACGCTGCCATCGTGCGAGGACGAGTAGAGTCGGCTGCCGTCGGGAGACCAAGCGAGACCGGTGACGACGCCCAGATGCTCGGTGAAGGTGGCAATGGTCTTGCAGGCGGCGACGTCGTGCACGTTGACGAGACCGTCTTCTCCGGCGTAGGCGAGAAGCCGTGAATCGTGGCTCCAGGCGAGGGCGTAGTAGCCGCCGTCTATCCGCTGGATTTGGTGCGCGGGTTTGCGCTTGCGATCCCCGCGCTCGTCCCAAAGCGCGAGATCGGAGGATCGCGAACCGCGGGTGCCGACGGCGGTCCAGGCGCCGTCGGGGCTGGTGGCCACGACCTCCACCCAGCCGCGGAGCTGGGCCTGCGTGGCGAAGAGTTCGGCCCCGGTGTTCGCGTCGTGATAACTCAGGCCCCGGTTGCAAGAGGTGACCAGGACCGAGGAATCGGGGGAGAAGGAAACGGAGCGTATGTCGTGCGAGTGTTTGGCGAACCAGTCGAGGACGCGGGTGGAGCCGTCGGCGGAGACGAGATGAAGTTCGGGTTTGCGGCTGTGGGGGCCGCCGCCGAGGAAGAGCCGGCCGTCCGGCGCGTAGCGAAGGCAGCGCGGTTCGGTGAAAATCTCGTCGGAGGTGGCGCGGCGACGCAAAGTGGCCGCATCGTAGGTTTCGACCAGGACGGGGCTCTTGGAGCCGAGGGGGGCGAGCGAGGCGGCGAGCGTCGAACCGTCTGGCGACCAAGCGAGATCGATGACTCTACGGCCGAGCTGCTCGCGGCGGACGGGGCGCAGATCGGCGTCGAAAACGCGCAGCGAGCCGAAGCGGTCGCCGGCGGCGATTTGCTTGCCGTCGGGCGAGATCGCGAGCGCCTCGACGGGGGCGGGGATTTTTTCGGTCGCATGGTAGCTGGCGACGCTGGGCGCGC
>JAIXVY010000254.1 GCA_027482505.1 Opitutaceae bacterium
CAGATCGTCGTCGGCAAGCCCCGCGGCGCCCGCTGGCTCGACTGGCTCGCCGGCGGCTCGATGGTGGACCGGCTGATCCGCCTCGGCGGCAACATCGACATCTACGTCGTCCCCGCCGAGACCGACGCGCGGCGCGCGCCCTGGGCGGATCTGGAGCCGGTGCTGCGCAGCGGCCCCAGGGAATACGCCGCCGCGCTCGGCGTCGTAGCCGCGCTCGCCAGCGCCTGCCTCCTGCTGCCGGAGCGCTACTACCTGGCCGCCGGGCTCGTGCAGCTGCTCGGCGTCATCTTCCTCAGCCTGCGGGTGGGACGCTGGCCGGTGCTGGTCGGCGGCGTGGCCGGCGCCTTCGCCTGGAACTTCCTGTTCATCCCGCCGCGTTTCACCTTCGCGATCAACAAGGTCGAGGACGCGCTGCTGTTCCTCACCTACTTCGTGGTCGCGCTGGTCGCCGGCCAGCTCACCGCCCGGGTGCGCGCGCAGGTGAACGACGAGCAGGCGCGCGAGCGCCGAGCCAGCGCCCTCCTCCGCTTCACCCGCGCGCTCGCCGAGGCGCGCAACCTCGACGAGGCCGCCTTCGCCGCGCTGCGCCAGATCGACGACTTGTTCGCGGCCAAATCCACCTTGCTCCTGGCCCTTGAAAAAGACGCGGAGCCCGCGGCCCACTTCGCCGCCTCGGCCACGCTCGACGAGAAAGAGCTCGGCGTGGCCCGGCTCGCCCACTTGCGCGGCCGGCCGGCGGGCCGCTTCACCGACACGCTTCCGGGCTGCGCGGGCTTTTACCTGCCGCTGCCGCGCGACGGCGCGTCGCTCGGCGTGCTCGGCGTGCTCGTGCCCCCATCGACGTCCCTCACCCTGGAGCAGCGCGACTTGCTGGAGGCGTTCGCCCGCCAGATCGCCCTTATCGCGGAGCAGGACCGGCTGCGCGCCTCGCAGGAGCGCGAACGCCTGCTCGCGGAGTCGGAAAAACTCCATCGCGCCCTGCTCGACAGCGTCTCGCACGAGCTGCGCACGCCCCTGGCCGTGATCACCGGCTCGCTGGAGCAGCTCGCCCGCGACACGGACGGCGGGCGGAGCGCCGCGCTTTGGCGGGAGACCCGCCTCGCCACCGCGCGCCTGAACCGGCTCGTCGGCAACCTGCTCGACCAGACCCGCCTCGAAGCCGGCGCCCTGCGCGCCCGGCCCGACTGGTGCGATCCGCGCGATCTGGTCAACGCCGCGCTCGAGGCCGCGCTCGAGGCGCTGGAGGCGGACGCGCACCCGGTCTCCGTGGAGTTGCCCGCCGACCTCCCGCCGATCCGCGCCGATTTCGCCCTCACCGAGCAGGCCCTGGCCAACCTGCTGCTCAACGCCGCGCGCCACACCCCGGCGGGCACGCCGGTCTTCGTCACCGCCGGGATCGAGCAGGGTGGTTCGCGCTTTTTCTTCACCGTCTCGGATCAAGGCCCCGGATTGCCCGCCGCGCTCAAGGAGCGGCTTTTCAAAAAATTCACCCGCGGCGACGCCGCGCGCGCCGGCGGGCTCGGGCTGGGCCTTTCCATCGTGCGCGGTTTCATCTCGGCGCAGGGCGGGGAGGTGGTGGTCGGCGAAAACCCGGCGGGCGGCGCCGTCTTCATCCTTTACCTGCCGCACACCGCGCCGAAGCCTGAGCCCGCCGCATGAGCCCCGCCGCCGCGCCCACGCTTCTTGTCGTCGACGACGAACGTCAGATCCGCCGCCTGCTGCGCGTCACGCTGGAGGGCGCCGGCTACCGGGTGCGCGAGGCCGAGACCGGTTCCCTCGGTCTTCAAGAGATCGCCGCAGCCGCGCCCGACGGCGTGGTCCTCGACCTCAGCCTGCCCGACATGGATGGCGTGGAGGTGGTGCGCCGGCTGCGAGAGTGGACCTCGGTGCCGGTGCTGATTCTTTCGGTGCGCGAGGCGGAGTCGGACAAGATCGCGGCGCTCGACGCCGGGGCCGACGACTACCTGACCAAGCCCTTCGGTTCGGGCGAATTGCTCGCCCGGCTCCGGGTGATGCTGCGCAGGTCCCCGGGTGGCGACGCCGGGCCGGCCGTTCTGTGTTTCGGGGATGTCGAGTTCGACCGCGCCGCCCGCATCGTGCGTCGCTCGGGCGCGGAGGTGCATCTGACCGCCAAGGAGTATGCGTTGTTCGCCTTGCTCGCCCAGCACCGGGGCAAGGTGGTCACGCACCGCCAGATCCTGCGCGAGCTTTGGGGACCGAATTCGGAGGAGAACACGCATTATCTGCGCGTGCACATGACGCACCTGCGGCAAAAGCTGGAAACCATCCCCAATCAGCCGCGACATCTTCGCACCGAGGCGGGCGTGGGCTACCGGTTGGTGGAGTAGCGCCACCGGCTGAAACCGGATCGGGCCTTGACCGCGGATTACGCGGATGGGCGCGCATGGATCGGATTGCATCCGTGATTGTCCGCGCGGACTGCGGGCATAATCCGGGGCGCCAAAGTCCAACGGTTGTCAGCCGTTGGAATGAGGGGCGGCGCCATGCGGCGCCGGGCGCGGCTCAGGGGGTGGCGGAGACTTTGCCAAGGGTGGTGCCTGCCTTGCGGGCGGTCATCTCGACCAGGCGCTGCATCTCGAGCTCGGCGTTGCGCTTTTGCAAGCGGGCGGCCTCGACCGCGAGGGCCGCGTCGAAGCCAGCCTGCGCGGCCCGGTCCTTCTCGGCGCGCAGCGCGGAGAGCTTCGCCTCCAGCGCCCTGGCCTCGGCGAGGTTCTTCTCCGCCTGCGTCTGGTAGGCGGCGGTGTCGGCGGCGATCTGTTTGCCGGCGGCGGCCCACTTGGCGGCCTTTTCCTCCTCCTTGCGCTTTTCCTCGGCCAGGCGCTCGGCGGCGCGTTTGTCGGCGTCGGCCTTGGCCTGGCGCTCGGCCTCGGCTTTCTTCGCGGCCTCCGCCTCGGCGGCCCGGGCAGCCACCTGCGCGGCCTCGGCTTTTTTCACCGCGGCGTCCTTGCGGTGCGAGAAGTAGAGCCCGCCGAAGGCGAGCGTGAGGACCGGGGGGGCGATGACGTAGGGCTTGTTCATGACGCTGCGGGCGGGCGGTTCACTTGGCGGCGGGGGCG
>JAIXVY010000286.1 GCA_027482505.1 Opitutaceae bacterium
CCCGTGGCGACGACCACCACCGCGTGCGCCCCGCCCGCGTCGATGCCCGCGAAGGGATGCCGGTAGAAAACCGTGGCCCAGCCCACCGCGAGCGTGCCGCGGTTTTCCCCGGCGCGCAGGGCGAGCAGATCGGCGAAGGTGACGAAGCAGTTGGCGTAGTTGTCGCAATCCCACTGCTCGCCCTCGAAGCGAAGGCGCAAGGGCCGCTCCAGCTTGGAAAACCACGTCCGGTAACGGCGCACCCACTCCGCGCCGGGCAGCAAAAATTCCGACCTCACGTGGTTCACCGCGGGCGGCGTGTCGGTCGCGCGCGCGAAGGCCGCCTTCAGCTCCTCCGCCGTCCAGACGCCGGCCGATTCCGCCGGCGCCCACTCCGGAGGCGCGGGAAGCTTCACGAAGCTTTTTTTCGCCAGCGCCTCGAAGTCCGGATTCATTTTGCCCGAGCGATCCGCCGCGGTCGCGGCCGTCGCGACCAGCGCGAACAGCGCCAGGCGCGCGATTCGTCCGCGCGCGAGGCGCGTCGAATCGGAGGCCGGAGAATGCGGTAAAGATATGCTCACTTGCGTTAACACCCTCCGGACGGGACATCGCGGCGGTTTAAACCCAACAAAAGGAGCCAACGAGGGCCCGCATGCAAGGTAACCTCTCGACTTGCTCTCCCGCCCCGGCACGCTCCTCGGCGCCGCTTCCCTCCATGCGCGTCGCAATTTTCAAGAGCCTGCCCGTCCGCCTGGCCGGTCTCATCCTGGCCCTGGGGGGGCTTTCCCTTCTGGTGCTCACGGAGCTGAACCGGCGCGCCGTCGAGCGGATCCTATATGAGCAGTCCGAGGTGCAGGCCATGCTCGCCACCAACGCCGTGGTCGAGGGCCTCGACGGCGTGATCGGCTCGGTGGAGCGCCTCGCGCGCCTGGTCGCGCGCGATCTCGAGGAACGCACGCCCGCGCGCGCCGAGCTGGAGCGGCTCTCCCGCGTCGTGCTGCTCGACCAGCCCCAGATCTTCGGCTTCGCCATCGCCCTCGATGCCGGCTCGCCGGAGGAGCGCGCGGGGGCGGCCGTCTATCGCTCGCAAAAAGCCTCGCGCTTCGTCGCCTTCGATCTCGCCTCGCCCGAGCGCGCCTTCTGGGAGCGCGACTGGTATCGCGAGACCACCGACAAGGGGCTGTCCGCGTGGAGCGAGCCCTTCTTCGACCGCGAGGGCGCGGAGCGAAACGTCATCCGGCTCTCGGTCCCGGTATGGCGGCGCGAAGGCGACAAGCGGCGCGTCGCGGGCGCCGTCTCCGCCGTCGTGGAGCTCGACTGGCTGCAACGCCTCGCCAACTCCAACGAGTTTTCCGAGACCAGCTTCACCATCGTCTTCTCCCGCACCGGCCGCATCGTCATCCATCCGCGCGACGGCTACGTCATCACCGAGACGATCGACACGCTGGCCGAGAAAACCAACACGCCCGCCCTCGCCGAGATGCGCCAGATGGTCGTGGCCCGCAAGCAGGGCTCGATGCGCTATCAGGAACCGATCACCGGCCGCCGCGTCCACGCCAACTACAAGCCCGCGCGCACCGCCGGCTGGGGCGTCATCTTCGGCCACGACGAGGCCGAGTTCCTGCGCCCGCAAAACGAGTTCCGCCGCCTGTCCGCCCTTTATCTCGGCGCCGCGCTGCTCCTGCTCGCCGGCATCGTCATCGGCGTCACGCGCCGCGCCCTGCGCCCGCTCGGGCCGCTGGCGCTCGCCTCCGACGAGATCGCCCGCGGCAACCTCGACTGCGAGGTGCCCGCCGCTCGCCGCGCCGACGAGGTCGGCCGCCTCGCCTCCGCCTTTCGCGCCATGCGCGACGCGCTCAAGGCCCAGAATCTGGAGCGCCGCTGGGCCGGCCAGGCCCTCGAGCATCAGCTCAAATACAACCAGCTCATCATCGATTCCATCGGCGAACTGGTCTTCGTCCTCACCAAGTCGCTCAGCGTCACCCGCATCAACCCGGCCGTCACGCGCTTCGCCGGCTACTCGTCCGCCGACGTGGTGCGCGCGCCCATCCTCCGCTTCCTCTCGCTCGCGCCCTCCGCCTCGGGCGGCGAGGAAGCCGCGCTCGCCGAGGCCTTGCGCGCCGGCCGCTCGCTCCACGACGTCCCCGCCGAGCTTCGCACCAAGGCCGCGGGCGTGCTTCGCGTGCGACTCTCGTTCGCGCCCCTCACCGACGAGAACCGCGTCGTGGGCGCGGTCGTCACCCTGCGCGTCGAAGAGGCCGACCTACCGCCCCGCGCCTGAGCGCGCTCGCCAAACCGCGTCTTCGGCCCCATCATCCCTTCCGCCATGAGCCCAAAGCACATCCTGACCGTGGACGACGAAGCCGAGGTTCGCGCCCTTTTGCTCGAGGTGCTCAAAGGCGCCGGATATCGCGTCAGCGCCGCCGCCTCGGCCTCCGAGGCCCTGGCCGTCGTGCGCGCCGACCGTCCCGATCTGATCATCACCGATCTGCAGATGGACGAGACGGACGGCTTCGATTTTCTCGATTCCCTGCACGCGGTCGCGCCCGGCATCCCGGTCATCCTGCTCACCGGAGTGCTCTTCGATCCCGAGGTGATCGGGCAGACGCTCGCGTGCCGCATCTCCTCCTACATTGAAAAGACCGCCCCGCTGGAGCGCATCCTCCGCGAGGTGCGGCGTCAGCTCGGGGATTGATCGCGCGCCCGTCGCCGGGCGCGCGCGTGGTTTTATCTTCCAGACCCTCCCCGCAGGTGGCGGCCGGGCCCGGGCTCGTCGTCGTGGCGACCCTCGTAGGCGTGCACGCTGTGGGCGGTGTCGCTCCAGAGCGGCAGATTGTCGCGCCGCCACGCGCGGGTTTCCACGATGTCGTCATGAACGGCGGCATCGTCGCCTTGCAGCATCAGCCGGTTTAGCGCCGCGTAGGCGACATCCTCCGGTTTCACGTTCAACATCGCGGCCAGACGCTCGACCGCGGCCAGTTCCTCATGGTCCAGTTGGACTTTCAGCGCACTCATGGTGCCTCCATTGGTTGAGTTGACGAATCGGTTTCCCTGACGGCCCGAGTTTGCCAGAAGCTTCGGGCGGGGGCAAGCCCGGCGCCTTGGCCCAATTTTCCCCGTCCCGGCGCTTGCACCCCACCCCGGGCCCGCCGAACGTCGCCCCGCACCCCACGTCATGTTCAGCCGGGCCACCGATTATCTCAGCGTTTTCAAGACCGCCACGCGGGAACGCTGGGACGCGTGGACCCCGCTCGCCTTGGTCGCTTTGAGCCTGATCGGAGTGGCCTTCATCTACTCCGCCCAGCTCTCCCAGAGCGAAAACGACTGGATAAAGCAGATCCTCTTTCTGGTCATCGGAGGCGGTGTTTATCTGGCCGTCTCGCTCATCGACTACCGTATCTGGCTGAGCACCTGGCACTGGTTCTATCTCGCTTGCCTGCTGCTACTTGTCCTCGTGCTTATCCCCGGCATAGGCGACTCCCGCTTCGGCGCCCAACGCTGGATAGATCTGGGGGTCTTCACCCTCCAGCCCAGCGAACCCGCCAAGGCCGCCGTGCTCTTCGCCACCGCATCCATCCTCATCCGCGCCAAACTCGGCTCCATCCGTCAATCCCTCGGCACCTTGGGCAAGTTGGCCCTTGCCGCTGGGGTGCCCATGTTGCTGATTTTGCTACAACCCGATCTCAAGTCGGCCATTGTCCTGCCCCCCATGGTTTTCTCCATGCTCTACGTATCGCGCCTCTCGACCCGCTTCTTCGCGGGTGCTCTCGGCGCGTTCCTGGTGCTGGTCTCCGTGGTGGCCTGGGACACTGTCGGTTACGTAAACTACATGAAGGCCAACAAGCTGGACTTCATGCGCGACAAGGGGCGCTACGAGGACCACTCGTGGGTGCCGCTCAAGGATTACCAGCGCAACCGCATCCTCACTTTCGCCGCCCCCGACATCATCGACCCCTCGGGGACAAAGGACGCCTGGAACCTCAACCAGTCGCTCATCTCGGTCGGCAGCGGCGGCCTCGCCGGCAAGGGCTGGACGCAGGGCACCCAGGCCCAGCTCGGCTACCTGCCCCCCGCCGTTTCGCACAACGATTTTATCTTCTCCGTCATCGCCGAGGAGAAGGGATTTTTGGGAAGTCTCACCGTGCTAGGTTTGTTCGGCATCGTCTTGATCAACGGCATCCGCATCGCCGGACTCGCCCGCGACCG
>JAIXVY010000061.1 GCA_027482505.1 Opitutaceae bacterium
CGGCATTCAAGCTGCGTTGACCGGTCACTTGGTGCTTTCCACCCTTCACACCAACGACGCCCCCGGCGCCGTCACCCGTCTCGTCGACATGGGCGTTGAGCCCTTCCTCATCGCCTCCTCCCTGGAGGCCGTGCTCGCCCAGCGTCTCGTCCGCCGCATCTGCCGCTCCTGTCGCACCGCCTACGAGCCGCCCGGCGCACTGCTTCAGCAGCTCGGCATCGATCCGGTCGACATCGGCAATCGCGAGTTTTTCTACGGCAAAGGCTGCCCGACCTGCAACAACTCCGGCTACAAGGGCCGCATGGGTATCTACGAGTGGCTCCGCATGTCCGAATCCATCCGCGATCTGGTCGTCCAACGCGCGCCCACGCTGGTCATCAAACAAAAGGCGCTCGAGCAGGGCATGCGCACCCTCCGCGACGACGGTTTGCGCGCCATTTTCGACGGCGCCACCTCCATCGAGGAAGTCGTCAAATACACCTGACCCGGCCTTGCGTCGGGCCCTCGCGACCAATTCCGATGCCGGTCCCGGCCAAGCACCTGCGAACCCACGGCTTCGTTTTGCTTCCGTCCCCAGCGTTTAGGCCTTAGACCATCGCCACTCTCCACACCCCCTCCCCATGCCCAAATTCAGTTATATCGCCATCGAGTCCGCCTCGGGCAAAGACAAGAAAGGCGTCATCGAGAGCGCATCGGCCGAGCAGGCCGCGCTCGACCTCAAGGCCATGGGCCTTCTGCCCACCTCCGTGAACGCCGCCGGAGGCGGTCTCCGCGCCCCCGCCGCCAAGACCGGTTCATCCGGCCAGTCCGGGGCGTCCGCGGCTTTCGTGCCCAAGCCCGAGCCCAAGGCGAAGAAAAAGGGCGCGCCCATGACCCTCGGCAAGGTCATCAGCAACCAGGGTCTCGCCGTTTTCACCCGCCAGCTCTCCACGCTCGTCAACGCGGGCATGCCTATTCTGCGCTCGCTCGAAACCCTCGCCCGGCAGGAGCGGAATCCCGCGTTCAAATACGTCCTTGAGCAGGTCTCCGAGACCATCAAGTCAGGCGGCACCTTCTCCGACGGCCTGCTTCAGCACCCCAAGGTCTTCGACCGCCTTTACATCAACATGGTGAAAGCCGGCGAGGCGGGCGGCGTGCTCGGCACCGTGCTCGATCGCTTGGCCAAGTTCATGGAAAAGGCCGAGAAAATCAAAGGCAAGGTCAAGGCCGCCATGACTTACCCGATCATCATCGCCGGCGTCGCCGTGCTGATCGTTTCCGCCCTCATGGTCTTCGTGATTCCCAAGTTCCAGGAGATCTTCGACGGCCTCCTGAAGGGCACTCCGCTGCCCTTGCTCACCCAGTTCGTGCTGGGTGTTTCAAACTTCATGAAGAACAACATTATCGCCACGCTCGGAATCGTCGCGGCGGTCTTCTTCGGCTTCAAACTCGGCGTGAAGACCAAGTCCGGCAAAAACGCCCTCGACTGGTTCCAGATCAACGTCCCCGCCTTCGGCCCCTTGTTCCTCAAGGCCGCCGTCGGCCGCTTCACCCGCACCCTCGGCACGCTTTTGTCGTCCGGCGTGCCCATCCTCCAGGCGCTGATCATCACCCGTGACACGTCCGGCAACGTCCACGTCGCCGCGGCGCTCAATCGCGTTCACGATCGCGTGAAAGAGGGCGAAGGCGTCGGCAAGCCCCTCGAGGCCACCAAGATCTTCCCGACCATGGTTACCTCGATGGTGGAGGTCGGCGAGGAAACCGGCGCGCTGCCCGAGATGCTTACCCGTATCGCCGATACCTATGATGAAGAGGTGGATAACGCCGTGACGTCCATTACCTCGATCATCGAGCCCATCATGATCGTATTCATGGCCGTGGTGGTCGGCACCATCGTTATCGCGCTCTTCTTGCCGCTCGTTAAGATCATTCAGACCCTCTCCGGCGGCTAAGCTCTGCACGCCAAGATTTTGCTTCGCTTTGCCCGTCCGGGTTTCCCGGACGGGCTTTTTCGTCTCGGGAGGTTTTACAAAAGACGCTCAAAAGCGGGCAGGGGAGTTCGCGCGTTTTTACGGACTTTGGGTTAGCCGCGTGGAGCAGTGCTTGAACTCCGATTTAGCGCCCTCAAACGCGATGGGGCTAAGACAACCGGTTTCCCGCCTGCCTTTTCCCAAGATATCGTATCCCACGGCTTCCGTCGTATGTGCGTTAAATGATTTGGCCGGGAAACGCGGTTTTCTCCCGCCATTGTCGGAATCGGCGCTTCGGCCGGGTTTGCCCTCGACTGGCATGCAATCAGCGTCCGGATGTGTGACCGTTCCCGATGTATTCGCGCAGCCTCGCCAAACCGGCTTTAGCCACCCGAAACCATCCCCATTCCGATTTCGCACAATAAATATTATGTCTAATCAAAATAAGCCGGTCTCCGCCCCGCTTTTCGATTGGCTGAAAAACCGCCAGGCCGGCGTGCTCCTGCACCCCACTTCATTCCCGGGCGACCAAGGCATAGGCGTCCTGGACGAGCGTGTGACCCGCTTCCTCGATTTTCTCCGCTCCGCCGGCGTTTCCCAGTGGCAGGTCTGTCCGCTTGGGCCCACCGGCTACGGCGACTCGCCCTACCAGTGTTTCTCCGCCTTCGCCGGAAATCCCTACCTGATCGATCTCCAGGCCCTCGTTTCCGCCGGTCTGCTCGCCGACGCCGATCTGGCCGAATTGCGCAAACTGCCGCGCGACCACGTCGACTACGGCTGGCTCTACGTCACGAAGTGGCCCGCGCTTTTCCGCGCTTACGAGGCCGCGCGCGCGCGCCGTTTCACCAAGCTTCCCTACGGTGATTTCAACGCCTTCCGCGCCGGCCACGCCTCCTGGCTCGAGGGCTTCGCGCTGTTTCTCGCCCTCAAGGACCACTATGAGGGCAAACCCTGGTGGCTGTGGCCAGCCGAGCATCGGTTTCTCGCCAAAGCCCGCCAAAGCGCCCTGCCCGCCTCCGTCGCCGTTCGCGCCGAGGCCCACGCCTTTTTTCAATACCTGTTCTTCGGCCAATGGGCCCGCGTCCGTGCCGCCGCCCGCGAGCGTGGCATCTCCCTCATCGGCGACGCGCCCATCTTCGTCGCCCGCGATTCGGCCGACATCTGGTCCCGCCCCGATCTCTTCCAGATCGATCCCGCCAGCGGCGCCCCGCTCGCCGTGGCCGGCGTCCCGCCCGACTACTTCTCCGCCGACGGCCAGCTCTGGGGCAATCCGCTCTACGCCTGGGAAAAACACTCCGCCGAGGGCTACGCCTGGTGGATCGAGCGTCTTCGCGCCAACTTCGCCCTCTGCGACGTCGTGCGCATCGACCATTTCCGCGCTTTCGACACCTACTGGTCCATCCCCGCCGACGCCAAGACCGCCAAAACCGGCGAATGGCGCCAGGGCCCCGGCCTCGCCTTTTTCCAGGCCGTCAAAGCCGCCCTGCCCGACGCCCGCCTCATCGCCGAGGATCTCGGCGATCTTTTCGACAGCGTGCGCGAGCTGCGCGACGCCTGCGGACTGCCCGGCATGACCATTCTCCAGTTCGCCTTCGGGGGCGACGCCTCCAATCTGTATCTGCCCCACAACCTGGTCGCCAACGCCGTGGTGTATCCAGGCACCCACGACAACGACACCACCCTCGGCTGGTATCGCTCCGCCTCGGCCAAGGAGCAGGACTACGTCCGCCGCTACCTGCGCGTCGACGGCCGCGAGATCGGCTGGGACTTCGTTCGCGCCGCCTACGCCTCGGTTAGCCGCCTCGCCGTCCTTCCGCTCCAAGACCTGCTCAGCCTGGGCGCGGAGGCGCGGTTCAACACCCCGGGCGTTGCCGCCGGCAACTGGCAGTGGCGCTACTCCGACGAGAGTCTGGACGGTCTCCTGCGCCGGTCCGCTCCCTACCTCAGGGAGTTGGGCGAGCTGCACGGCCGCGCCTGAGCCGGGTTCAGGCCGCGCCGAAAAACTTCGCGATGCGCGGCAGCGCCTCGTCGCGGGCGTCGTCCAGCACGTAGTGGCCGGCGTCCGCCAGATACAGCGCGTCCGATTCGGGCAGGCGCTCGCGCCACTCCGCGTAGAACGAGTCGTTGAAACAGAAGTCCCGCCCGCCCCACACGATCAGGACGGGATTCTTGCGAAACCGTTCTATGCCCGCCGCCGCGGCCTCCAGCGCGGACCGGCTCGGGTGCGTCGCGTCCATCGGGATGTCCTTGACGAAGCCGTCCACCGCCACGCGGTTCGCCCACGAGTCATACGGCAGCAGGTAGCCGCGCTTCTCCTCGCCGGAGAGCGCCCGGCGGCTCATCGCCATCCATACGGCCGGCCCGGCGAAGCCGTTCAGGCCGCGGACCAGCGCCGTGCCGGGGAAACGCGTCTTGCACAGCGCGATGCGCGCCGGGATGCGCGTCGAGGGGAATGCCCCTGTATTGAGAATGACGATACGCCCGATCAGCTCGGGCCGGCGCGCCGCGAAGCCGAAGCCGATCGCGCCGCCCCAGTCGTGGACCACCAGGTGCACGCGTTTCAACCCGAGCGAGGCGACCAGCGCCTCCACGTCGTCGACGCGCTGGGCCAGGGTGTAGCGGTAGCCCTCGGGCTTTTCCGAGAGCCCCATGCCCACGTGGTCCGGCGCGATGCAGCGGAAGCGCGGCGAGAGCGTCTTCACCAGCTCCCGGTAGTAGAACGACCACGTCGGATTGCCGTGCAGCATCAGCACCGCCTCGCCCGATTCCCTGTTCGCCAGGGTCGAGCCTTCGTCGAGGTAGCTCATCTGCGCTCCGCCGGGCGTCGCGAAACGCTTCGGCGTGAAGGGATACAAGGGCTGGAGCCAGTCGGGAACGGCGTTCATCGCAAAGTTGAGCTCACCAATCCAGCGCCAGCATCAGGGAGTTGAGGCCGCTGCCGATGCCAAGCAGCGCCACGCGGTCGCCGGGCTTCACCGCGCCCGCGTCCACCGCGCCGGCCAGGGTCGCCGGGAGCGCCACCGAGCCGGTGTTGCCCAGCGTCTCGAAGGTCGAGAAATCCTTCGCCAGATCGAGGCCGAGCGCCTCGTAGAGTTTCCTCCGGTGCGTGCTGCCCACCTGATGGCAGATCGTGCGGTCGAACTCGCCGCCAAACTCCGTCGTGAAGGCCGACCACGTCTCCCGGGCGAGCTCGATGCCCGCCACCAGCAGCGCCTCGCTGTCGGTCTGCATCGCCAGCGCGTCCGCGCCGTGCGTGTCGCCTTGGCAGAGCTCGCTGTGCGCCGTCGCGGCCCGCGCCACGCCGCCGCGCAGACGGTGCGCCCGCGCGCCCGCCGGGAGGATCGATTGGTGGCAAACCACCGCCGCGACGGCTCCCGAGCCGATCGTGAGGTTCGCGAAAAACGGCTTTATGCCGTTCCGATCGAGCGGCGCCTCGAGCAGCGTCTTGAGCGTCTGCTCCACCAGCGGTCCGCCGTTTTCACCCGAGCACACGAGCGCGCATTGGATCTGCCCGCTCTCGATCAAACCCGCCGCCACGGTGAGGGCGTTCAGCCAGCCGAGGCACGCGTTCGACAGATCGAATATTTGAGCCGTCTTGGGCAGGCCGATCTTGCGGTGCGCGAAGCTCGCCGTGGCCGGCTCCAGCATATCGCGGCACACCGCGGCGTGGATGAAGAGCTCCACCTGCTCTGCCTTCAGCCCGGAGCGGGCCAGCGCCGCGCGCCCGGCCGCGGCCGAGGCGTCCGAGGGGCGCGTCCCCGCCGGCCATACCCTGCGCTCGCGGATGCCGGTCATCAGCTCCAGCCGGCCTTCGGGCAGGCGCAGTCGCTGGTAAAGCGGCGCCAGGCGGAGCTCGATCTCGGCCGAGCTGAGCGTCTCGGGGGGCAGCGCCGTCGCCAGCGCCTCAATGACCGTGTGCTGAAAACGCATCGTCGTGGCGTGTGTGCTCAGCCCTGCGCGGCGGGCGCGGCCGGTTTGGTTTCCATCCGCATCGCGAGCCGGATGATGTCCTTGTCGAAGTAGTTCGAGCCCAGACCGGCGTCGATGGTCAGCGTGGTGCCGTTGATGCCGCCGCTGCGCTCGCTGAGCAGGAAGACGACCGGATCCGCGACCTCCTGCGTCGAGAGGTTGCGTTTGCGGAAGGTCAATTTCTCCGCGTAAAGGTAGCTTTCCAGGTAGCCCGGGATGCCGGCCGAGGCGCTCGTCTTGAGCGGACCCGCGCCGATCACGTTGAAGCGCACCTCGCTCACCGCCGGGTCCGCGGAGAAGCTCTTGGCGAGGAAACGCGTCGCCGACTCCAATGCCGCCTTGATCGGGCCCATGTAGCCGTAGTTGTCCGGCGTCACGAGCAGCGAAGAGATGCCTATCGTCACCACCGAGGCGTTTTTCGCGAAGTGCGGCTTGAAGGCGTTGGCCAGCTCCACGAGCGAGAAAGCCGAGATGGCCGTCGCCTGGAGAAAGTCCTTCCGCTTCGTCTCGTGGAAGGGCTTGAAACCCTCCGAGTAGTTCGCGAACGCGATCGAGTGCACCAGGCCGTGCAGGGGCGCGAAGCCCGCCGCGGCCACCTCGCCCGCCAACCTGCCCGCCGCGCCTTCCTCCTCCACGTCGCAAACGAAGACCGGCTTGCCGGCCAGCAGCGTATCGAGGGACTTTTTGCGCGCCTCGGAGCGCACCGCGTAGACCACGCGGGCGCCCTGTTCCTCGAGCGTCTTGGCCACGTGCCAGGCCACGCTCTTACGGTTGGCCACTCCCTGCACGAGAAAGGTTTTGCCGGTCAGTTGGAGAAAGTCGGCCATGGTCGCCCGCTCCTCGCTCACTGCTGCTGCTGGGCCTGCTGCTGGCCTTCGGGCGTCTTCCAAGCCACGGTGAAATCCACGTTCAGCACGCGCGTGCCATCGGCCTTTTTGATCGAGCCGCCCATCATCGTGAAGCCGGCCACGACCTCCTTTTTCTTCACCTCGATGAGGATGGTGTCTCCCGGGTAGATCGGCGTGCGGAAGCGCACGTCCGAGATCTTCGAAAGCAGCGGCACGCCGGCCCCCGGCGCCGCGCCCGCCGCCAGCGCCTGCTTGGCCATGAACAGGGCCCCGGTCTGAAACACCGCCTCGCAAAGCAGCACGCCGGGCGTGATCGGCGCGTTCGGATAGTGCCCGCGGTAAAAATCCTCGTCCGCCCGCCACGTGCGCTTCGCCACCAGGCC
>JAIXVY010000495.1 GCA_027482505.1 Opitutaceae bacterium
AAGCGCAACAGCCCGGGCCCCTGCAGGAGCCCGGGCTGTTGCGCTTCACGTCCCACTCAGCACAAGTGGACGACTTTTACGCCGCCCCGGTGGCCGGAAATTGCGCCGCCATTGACACCTTTGCCTATCTCGAGGAGAACGGGCCCATCGGTCTGACCCCCTCGGGGAACCTGAAACGCGTTTTCGTTCAATGGGCAGCCGAGGCCTTTGATTGGCCCGGCCACCGGCCAGCAGATCTCTACGCCGTCAACAAGGTTCTTGACGAGTGGGATTTCTTCCCGCTCGCCGAACTTCACGACATCATGCTGGCGCTCAAGATCGGCCGGCATTTCCAGGGCGAGTTCCGTCTAACGCCGTTCGGCAAGACCTTCGTCGGACACCCGGGTCGCCTGTTCGGGCTTGTCGCGCCATTCTATCTGTTCCGCGTGGATCATGCCCGCAATTCGCGGCTGAAGGAGGAGCGGCTTCTCGGCAGCTGGGAGATCTTCCTCAACGTGATCAATGTCGAAGCCGAGGGCGGCATCACAGCCGAGCGGCTGCGCGAGGTACTGTATGGGCCGCCAGATCCTGTCCCGCACTACGATCCGATCCCCGGAAAACTCTATGTTCAGGTCTTGCGCCCCCTCTGCTGGCTTGGTCTTCTTCAAGCCGTGGGCGAGGAACGCATCGCGTTACGCAACAATGTCTATGCCAAGACCCCGTTTTGGCGTGCCGCCTTGCGCCTCGATACCGATGCCTCGTTGCGCCCCATCGTGAAGCACTGAACGGCCTGGTGACAGGGGCGTTGCTGGTTTAGGCTCGCGCAATGGCTCATTGCGTCTTCATGCACCGATCGGACTCAATCTACGACGACAGTCCGGCTGTGCAGTATCAGTTTCCGAAGCAGTATCTTGGCCGGGCCGAACCCAGCATCGGCGACTGGATCCTTTACCTTGAGCCCACCAAGGTGCGCGGAACGCGCGGATACTTCGCCATAGCCCGCGTGCAGCAGATCATTTCCGATCCAAAGGCGCCGGAAATGTTTCTCGCGCTGATCGAGCCAAACTCCTATCTCGACTTCGCCAATCCGGTTGCGTTCAACGATGTGGAGGGTCCGATTGAGCGTGGCTTGCTGAATGAAGAAGGCAAGCTCTCCGGGCGCGCCCAATCAGCGGTACGCCCCATTTCCGATGCCGACTTCTATCGCATCGTCGATCTCGGCCTTGATGATCGCTCGCCACTTCTGCCGCGAGAGGGCGTGCTTGGAGAGCTGGCAGGCTTTGAAGAAGGGCAAGCGCCCTATGTCTTCGAGCAGGAGCGGGATCGTGTTCTGCAGCTGACATCGCGCGCGGTTCGCGATCGCGTGTTTCGTCGTATCGTGCTCCGCGCCTATGACGAGCGTTGTGCTGTGACCGGCCTCAAGCTGATCAATGGTGGCGGGCGGGCCGAGGTGAACGCCGCCCATATCCGGCCGGTCGAAGCGAATGGACCGGATACGGTTCACAACGGGCTGGCACTCTCAGGAACCGCACATTGGATGTTCGACCGGGGCCTGATCAGCCTCGGCGATGATCTGGAGATTCTGATTTCCCGCCAGGCAAATGACCCTGATGGCGTACGCGCCTTCATCAACCGATCGGGTTTCGCAGTGCCGCCGGTCAATATGAAGGACCGGCCACATCCGCAGTTTCTGGCATGGCACCGCGAGAACTGCTTCAAGCATTGAGCCGGTCAGGCACGGAACATCTCGTCATTGTGCCATCGCAGCGCTGAGCGATCGGGTTGCAGTCGCGGATTGTCTGGCACCGCTATCGTCTGACCATGCAGCTCGTAGTAATGGCGCCCGTTCGAAAACTCCTCGCGGATCCGCGGGCTCACCTCGAAGCGCAACTCCGGCGTGATCGTGACATAGCCCGCATCGAACAGTCTATGGATGTCCCGTCGCATGAGCACGCCGTTGGACGCCTCATGCGTGCCGCCATCGGCGAAGGGGCGGATATGCGCGGCATCGAGTGCCGGAAGGGTCTTCTCACCAGAGATCGCACATTTCCGGTGGTAACTGTCGGTGACGAGAATACGGAATGCCCCCTGACCGAGACGCGGCAGGACCAGCGTTGGTTCACCATAACGCGCCTGCTCCTCTGCAAAGCCGGCATTGGTCTCGATCTGCATACCGTTCTGCACGGCCTCCCATAGGCGCAAGCCATCCGGCTCGCTGGTCGAATACCTCTTGAACGAGACGATGTTGGGCGCCCAGCTCTCGGGAACGGGAATCCAGCGCGGTTCCGGCCAAAAGAAGGGCTGCGTCAGGATCCGGCAACCGATCGTGAAATCGCTACGATCGGCGGGATCGGCCTTTCGGTACTTCGCGATACGGGCGCGCATCTGCCCCAGGCTTGAAGCGCCATTGGCCTCGCCGAAAGCTTCCCAAGCCAATGAACAGGGCAGAGCATTGGCATAGGTAAAGACGCCGCCACCCACGATCACGTTGCGCGGCGCATGGAGCTTGAACAGGAAGAGTTCGCCCGGCTCCAGCGCCTTGAAGTTCGCCGCCGAAGGAGCCCAGAAATTGACCTCGGCAAGATCAGGCTTGCGGCGAAGGTGTTCGAACCAGTCGCCATCCGTCACCGCCACGATCAATCTGACTGCCATTCACGCCCTCCGATGAGAGCAAGGTACTGCGCATTGCGTGGCTCGAATAGCGAGAATTCTGGATCGGGATGCGACAGCACGAATGGCACTGCTGCTAGTTAGTGAGCGACGTCGTCATCCCGACGTAGCGCCGCTGCTCGGCCCAGCTGATGGGCAGGTTGGCGGAGAGATCGGAGACGGTGGTGTCGACCTTGAGCCGCTCGTCGATGATCGCCTCGATGATATCGGGGGCAAGGAACGCGAGGCTGAGCAAGGTGCGGATATTGCGCGGGCTCTTCTTCTCTTGCGCCGCGATCGCATCGACGTCGGTGATGGCACCACTGACGAGCCCTGCATGCCATTGGCGTGCGCGGTGAATGGCCGCGACCAGACGGAACTGGTTGAGGCGCTGGGTGGCGTCAGAGAGTTCCTTCGCAGCGTGGATGTCGCGCTTGGGTTTCAGCGGCTTGGGCGACCAGGGCACGGTGATCTCAAGGCCGCCGTCTGATTGATCGCCGTCGCTCATACCCTCCGCAGGGCGGGCGGTAACAATGAGCCGATCGGCATGAACCTCGCCTCGGTCGAGATGGGCTTCGACGAGATCGAAGGCCTCTGGATCAAGATCCGCAATTGTGGGTTCGGCTGACGGAGTTGCGCCTTTGCCAACCCGCTGGCGCAACGCCTCGATCACGAGCCGCTCGACATCTGGCGCGGGAGCGCGAGCACAGGTCCCTGCCTCCTGCTTGCGCCCTTCGTTGATCGCTC
>JAIXVY010000219.1 GCA_027482505.1 Opitutaceae bacterium
CCACCTCCTGGGCCGAGGCCGGCCACGTCGTCGCCGCCGAACAGCTCGCCCTGCCCGCCCCCAAGGCCAGGGCCGCCCGCCCCGCGGACCGCGCCACAGCGCTCCCGCCCGCGGTCGTCGAGGAGACCCTCGGCGGCTACGTCCTCCGCGCCGCCGGCGTCGAGGCCGTCTTCGACCGCGCCACCGCCACGCTCGTGTCGCTCAAGCGCGACGGACGCGAGACGCTCGCCCGCGGACCGCTCCTCCAGCTCTGGCGCGGCGCCACCGACAACGACGGCATCAAGATTTGGTCCGGCCAGGACGGCAAGGCCCTCGGCCGCTGGCAAAAGCTCGGCCTCGACCGCGGCCTCGAACACCGCGTCGCCGGATTCGAGGTCTCCGCGCCCGCCAAGGACGGCTCCGTCTCGGTCACGCTCGCCCACGCCGCCACCACGCCGACGCGCCAAAACTGGAAGGACGTTCTCCACACCCATCGCTACACCCTGCACGCCGACGGCCGCCTCTCGGTGGAGAACGACTTCCTGCTCGCGAAAGACTACGCCGACCTTCCCCGAGTCGGAGTCCGCCTCGATCTCGTCCCCGGCTTCCGCCGCCTCGCCTACTTCGGCCGCGGCCCCTTCGAGAACTACAGCGACCGCAAGACCGCCGCCGACCTCGGCCTCTACGAAAACACCGTGGCCGGCGAATACGTCGACTACGTCATGCCCCAGGAGCACGGCCACCACACCGACACGCGCTGGGTGGAGCTCGCGACCGAGGGAAAAAAATCCGCGCTCTTCGCCGTCGAGGCCGCCGGCGCGCTGGAGTTCAACGCCACGCACTTCGCCGCCGAGGATCTCTACGCCGCGCGGCACACCACCGACCTGAAGGCGCGCCCAGAGACGCTGCTCTATCTCGACGCCGCCCACCGCGGCCTCGGCACCCAGAGCTGCGGTCCCGACGCCTTGCCGCGGTATCGTTTGTCCGCAGGCCGCCACTCGCTCGCCTTCACCCTCCACGTCTGAGTCGAAGCGCGCCTCGCCCGGCGCCCCTTGTCCGACGCCGCCCGGCCCAGCGCCGGGCGGCGTTTTTGCGTCCGCTGCACACGTCTTGCGTCTAGGGAAATGAATGGCACCCGCTGCCATTTCAGACAGGCTTTGCTGCCGCTCCCGCCACCAACGCCATGACAATCGCCAAACGCCTCTACGTGCTGATGACGGTGCCCGTGCTCCTCATCCTCGTGCTGGGCGTCGTCATGTGGCGACAGCTCGCGAACATCGAGAGGCTCAGCGGATTCCTCACCGACAAGGTCACCCCGGGCCTTGCGCAACTGGCCCACATCAACCACGACGTGACGCGCCTCGGCCTGAGCATCAGCGACAACACCCACGCCGACTCTTTCCAGGACCGGGCCGCCAACCGCGCCTCCTTCACCACCGCGCGGGCGTCCATCGCCGCCGCGTTGGAAATCTACGCCGCCAACTACGTCGCCGAGGACGACGAACGCATTCTCCTCGAGGATTTCCGGCACACCAGCCGGGTCTGGGCCGATCTGGCCGCGGACATCCTCGATCTCTCGGACGCCGGAAAACCGGCCGAGGCGAACCGCCTGCTTCACACCGAATTCGAGCCTCTCACCGTGCGCATGCTCGACTGCTTCGACCGCTGGATCGCCTACAACGAAGGCATGGCCGCGCGCAGCCGCTCCGCCGTGGCCTCTGGCATGGACGCCGCGCGCGAGCAGCTCATTCTCACCACCGCGGGCATGATCCTCGCCGTCGGCTGGCTCGGCGCCCTGCTTTTCCGCCAGATCATTCCTCCCATCCGCGCCCTTCGCTCCGCGGTGGAGGCGATCGCCGCGGGCGACTACGCCCGGCCCGTGCCCTTTGTCGGCGTCTCCAACGAGACCGGACAGCTCGCCAGCTCCGTCGAGGTCCTGAAAAACGCCGCGGCCTCCACCGAGGACCAGCGCTGGGTGAAGGATCGCCTGGCGTCCGTCATCGCCGCATTGCCCGACACCGGCACGGCCGAGAAATTCGCCGAGCGCCTGCTGGCCCGCGTGCTACCGGAAACCGGCGCCGTCGGCGGACGCTTCTTTCTCGTCGATCAGCAAACATCCGCGCTTCGCCTCGCCGCCGCGCCCGGGCTCGTCCCCTCCGCCGCCCTGCCTTCCTGTCCCGCCTCGGCCTGCCTGCAAACCCGGGAGCAGGTGGGGCCGATTACGCCCTCGTCCGAATGTCTGGAATGCTACCCCGAGCTGAAGACCCGCCTCGACGCGCAAATCGCCGCCTGGCCCCTGCCCTCGCCCGCGGGCATCTCGGGCGTGCTGGAGCTCGCCCTCCCCCGCGCCCTCTCTCACCGCCAGCGCGAATTCCTCGAGCAACTGCTGCCCGTCGCCGCCCGCGCGCTCGACAGCCTGCTCCGCCGGCTTCGCGTCGAAGCCCTGGCGAGCGAACTCGAAAGCCAGCAGGCCGCCCTGCGCGACACCGAGGCCTGGTTCCGCCAGATCCTGGAGTCCGCCCCGGACGGCCTCGTGGTCGCCGACGAGGACGGCGTCGTCGTCTTCGCCAACCGCCAGGCCGGCGCAGTCTTCGGTTGCCAAGCCGAGGAGCTCGTCGGCCAGGCCACCCAGACACTTCTTCCCGAGGGCGGCCTCGAAAGGCAAAGCGCCGCCACCCGCGAAACGGCCCTCCCCCCCGCCCTGCTCATAACCGGCTCCGGCCGGCGCAAGGACGGCTCCATCGTGCCCATCGACGCCGCCATCTCCCGCATGCGCGCCGTGCCCGGCCGCCCCGGCAGCGTCTGCATCTCGGTGCGCGACATCTCCGAACGCCACCGCGCGGAGATGGATATGCGCAAACTCTCCCGCGCCATCGAGCAGAGCCCGGTCTCCGTCGAGATCACCGATCTCACCGGAGCCATCGAATACGTGAACCCGAGCTTCACCCGCAGCTCTGGCTACACCCTCGACGAGGTCCGCGGCAAAAATCCGCGCCTCCTCAAATCCGGCCTCGTGGACCCGGCCGTCTACGTCGAGTTCTGGCGCACCATCACCGCGGGCCGCGTCTGGGAGGGAGACTTCATAAACCGCAAGAAGAACGGCGAACTCATGACCGAGCACGTCATCGTGTCGCCCGTCCTCGGCGTCGACGGACGCCCCACCCACTACGTCGCGCTCAAGGAGGATGTCACCGAGCGCAAACGCACCGAGCGCGCCCTCTTCTTCAACCGCTTCGTGGTCGAGAACGCCGGGCCCATGCTCTGGCTCAACCCGGCCTCCGGCCGCGCCACCTATGCCAACCGCGCCGCCCTTGAGCTGCTCGACAAAACCGCCGACGAGCTCTTCGCCCTGGCGCTGGAGGACTGGAGCCCGGAGCTCCCCAGCAACTGGCTTCCCCACATCACCGAAAAACTGCGCGCCGGCGCCCGCCCGCCCACCCTTTCGGGAAGCCACCGGCGCAAAAACGGCTCCACCGTGGACCTCGAGACGTCCTTCTGCCTCGCCGAGGACGAGGAGCGCACCGTCATCGTCGCCACCCTGCGCGACGTCACCGAACGCCGGCGCGCCGAGATCAAGCTCTTCCAGCATTCCCAACGCGTCCAGCGTCTCCTCGACACCGCGCCCGTCGGCGTGGCCATCTCGGTCGGCGACGTCATCCGCTTCGCCAATCCGCGGCTCATCGAGCTGGTCGCCATCGGCGTCAGCCGTTCCGCCAGCGACGCCTACGTCCGGCCCGACGACCGCCTCCGCGTGCTCGACACCCTCTCCCGCGAAGGCATCGCCCGCGACATCGAGACCAAGATGTATGCGCCAGACGGCTCCGTGCGCGACGTCCTGATCACCTACCTGCCCACCGAATTCGAGGGCCAGCCCGGCATCCTCGCGTGGCTGACCGACATCACCAAGATCAAGACGGTCGAGGCCGAGCTGCTCCAGGCCAAGGAGCTCGCCGAGGAGGCCGCCCGCACGAAGAGCGACTTCCTCGCGAACATGAGCCACGAGATTCGCACGCCGATGAACGCCATCATCGGCATGAGCCATCTCGCCCTGGCCACCGAACTCACCGCCCGCCAGCGCAACTACGTCGAGAAGGTCCACCGCTCCGCCGAGCACCTGCTGGGCATCATCAACGACGTCCTCGACTTCTCGCGCATCGAGGCCGGCAAGCTTCTCATCGAACGCATCGGCTTCCGCCTCGAGGACGTGTTGGACAACCTCTCCACCCTCGTCGGCATGAAGGCCGAGGAAAAGGGCCTCGAATTCATCTTCCAGCCCTCGCCCGATCTGCCCGCCACCCTCGCCGGCGATCCGCTGAGGTTGGGACAGATCCTCGTCAACCTGGCCAACAACGCGGTCAAATTCACCGCCAAGGGCGAGGTCGTCGTGGGCGTAGAACCGGTCTCGCGCGTCGACGACGAGGTCGAGCTTCACTTCTGGGTGCGCGACACCGGCATCGGCATGAGCCCCGTCCAGCTCGGCCGCCTCTTCCAATCCTTCACCCAGGCCGACGCCTCCACCACGCGCCGCTACGGCGGCAGCGGACTAGGCCTGGCCATCTGCAAACGCCTCGTCGAGATGATGCACGGACGCATCTGGGCCGAGAGCGTGGAAGGCCAGGGCTCCACCTTCCACTTCCAGGTTCGGCTCGGCGTCCAGTCCGGCGCGCCCATCCGCCGCATGCTCCACGCGGACGAACTGCGCGGCTCCCGCATTCTCGTCGTCGACGACAACGCCTCGGCGCGCGAGATACTCGCCTCCGCCGCCCGCTCCTTCGGCCTGGCGGTCGAGACCGCGCCCGACGGGGAAACCGCCATACGCCTGGCGGAGGAGGCCGATAAACGCGCCCAGCCCTTCGACATCCTGCTAATCGACTGGCGCATGCCGGCCATGGACGGCGTGAGCTGCGCCGAGCGCATCCAGAACCTCCTGCAACCGGTCCGCCCCGTCGTCATCATGGTCACCGCCTTCAGCCGCGAGGACGCGCGCATCGCCGCCTCGCGGCGCGGCGTCCGCCTCAAGAGCGTGCTGACCAAGCCAGTAACCCCGTCCACCCTGCTCGAGACCATAGGCGGCGCGCTGGGCAAGACCGACGTCGTAGAAACGCGCTCCGTCGACCTCGCCTCGGACCACCGCCGCGACATGCGCAAGCTGGAAGGCGCGCGCATCCTCCTCGTCGAGGACAACGAGCTCAACCAGGAGCTCGCCCTCGAGCTCCTGCGCGACGCCGGCGTGGAGGTCGTGGTCGCCAACGACGGCCGCGAGGCCCTCGATATTCTCGCCCGCGACCCGGCCTTCGACGGCGTGCTCATGGACTGCCAGATGCCGGTCATGGACGGCTACGCCGCCACCCGCGAGATCCGCGCGAATCCGGCCTTCGCCCGCCTGCCCATCATCGCGCTCACCGCCAACGCCCTCGAGGGCGACCGCGAAAAGGTGCTCGCGGCCGGCATGAACGACCACATCGCCAAGCCGCTCCACGTCGGCGGCCTTTTCTCCACCGTCGCCCGCTGGGTGAAGCCCTCCGGCGGCAGGCCGTCCGCCACGCCTTGGGGCAGGAAGACATCCGCCGCGGAGGACTCCCCGCCCTCCGGCCTGCCGGGCATAGACGCGGAGGCGGGCCTAGCCGCCAGCGCGGGCAAGCCCGCCCTTTATCGCCGCCTGCTCGCCCGCTTCCGCTCCGGCAACGCCGGCTTCGCCGCGGACTTCGCCGCCGCCCGCGCCGGCGCCGACCCCACCGCGCCCGGACGCCTCGCCCACACGCTCAAATCCACCGCCGCCACCATCGGGGCCAAGTCCCTCCAGTCCGCCGCGGCCGACCTCGAGCGCGCCTGCCTGGCCCCGGATCAGACCGGCGTCGAGCACGCCTTGCGCGTCACGCTCGCCGCCCTCGCGAACGTGCTCGCAGGCCTCGCCAAACTGGACGCGGCCCCGGCCGGCGAAACGCCCCCCGCCCCGCCCGCCGATCCCGCCCTCGTCGCCCCGCTCCTCGCCGAGCTGCGGCGGCTGCTCGAGCAAAACGACAGCCGGGCCTCCGAGGTCTTCGAACGCCTGCGCGCCGCCGCCTCAGGCACGGATCTCGAGCCGCTGCTCGCGCCGGTCTCCCACTCCATCGCCTCCTACGATTTCGACGCGGCCGCGGCCCGCCTCGTCCCCGTCCTCGGCCGCCTCGCCACCTGATTTGATCCCGTGATGACCTCCTCCGAAAACCGGCCCTGCCTCCTTCTCGTCGACGACACGCCCGCCAACATCGACGTGCTCGTGGGCATCCTGGGCCCCGACCACGACCTCAAGATCGCCAACCGCGGCGCCAAGGCGCTCCAGATCTGCGCCTCCGGTCGGCCCGTCGACCTCGTGCTCCTCGACGTCATGATGCCCGAGATGGACGGCTACGAGGTCTGCCGCCGCCTGCGCGCCGACCCCGCCACCCGCGATCTGCCGATCATTTTCCTCACCGCAAAGACCGAAACCGAGGACGTCGTCCACGGCTTCGAGCTCGGCGCGAACGATTATGTGCCAAAGCCCTTCCGCCCGCCGGAGCTGCTCGCCCGCGTCCGCACCCAGCTCGCGCTCCGCGAGCAGCGCCGCGAGATCGCGCGAAAGAACGCCGAGCTGACGGAGATGCTCCACATCCTCTGTCACGACATCGCCAACCACTTCGCCGTCGCCAAGCTCTCCCTGGAAATCGCCGCCCTCCAGCCCCAGCCCGACCTGCCCCAGCTCCTTTCCCGGCTGAACACCGCGGTCCGCAACGGCATCGCGCTCACCACCGTCGTGCGCGAACTGCGCCGGGCCGAGGAAAAATCGGTCCGCCTCTCGCCCGTCTCCCTGCGCGCCGCCGTCGTGGAGTCCATCCAGCTCGTCGAGGACCGCCTGAAGGCGAAATCCATCGTGCCGCGCGTCTCGGTCCCGGACGTGCAGGTGCTGGCCGAGCAGGGCGCGCTCGTCGGCTCCGTCCTCGTCAATCTGCTGGTGAACGCCGCGAAATTCTCCCGCCCCGGGGCCGCGCTCGAGATCAGCGGCGACATCGCCGGCGACATCGTGCGCCTGCGGGTGCGCGACCACGGCATCGGCATACCGGCCGCCATGCTGGAAAATCTCTTCGAGGTGACCAAGAGCACCAGCCGGCCAGGCACGGGCGGCGAGAAGGGCACCGGCTTCGGCATGCCGCTCGTGAAGAAATTCGTCGGCCTCTTCGGCGGAAGCATCCGCGTGGAAAGCCGCGACGAGGCGCTCCATCCCGACGATTCGGGCACCGAGTTCACGATCGATTTCCGGCGCGCGCCCTAGAACCAGACCTTGATCACCTGCTCGCGATTCGGGAATTCCGCGAGCGGGCAGAGCTGGCGGGTGGGCGGATCGTAGACCATCATGCCCTGGTCGGTCGCGAAAATCACATAGGCGTCCTCCTTGCCGTCGCCCGGCAGATCGCCCCACTCCGCCTCGCGCCGACAGGCGAGCACGCCGATGGGCATGGCCAGGTTGATCGCGTCCTCGCGCAGCGACGCGATCGAGGTCGCCACGTTGAGCAGCCGGGCGAACACCGCGCCATCGTAGTGCCGCCCCCTCGCGCCGGCCAGATCGTAGTCCAGGGCCTTGCAGGCCGTCTCCAGCCAGGCCCCGAGCACGGCGAGCGAGTCGCCGCGAAACAACGCGTAGTCGCCGTCCACCGCGTCGAACTTGCCCCAGCCCCGCACCCCGCCGCGCTGGAGCTCGCGCAACAGCCGCACCGAGCCGATTTTTTTCGGCGTCTTCCCCTCCACGGCAAGCGGAGGCGCGGGAAACTCCGGGAGCAGGATCTGACGCTCCTCCGCCTTCTCGGCGGCGAGCGCGGAGACGGCCGACGGCGCGACGCACGCGAGGAGAATGAAAAGCAGGCGCGACATCGGCCTAAAAATACACCGCCTCGATGGTGTCGCGATTCGGAAAGCTCTCCAGCCGTATCGTCGTGCCGTCCTGCGGCTCGATCACGAAAAGCCCCTCGCCCGTGGCGACGACCACCACCGCGTGCGCCCCGCCCGCCTCGATGCCCGCGAAGGG
>JAIXVY010000264.1 GCA_027482505.1 Opitutaceae bacterium
CTCGTGCGAGAGGCCGTCTATTTCGAACAAAGTCACCACGGTGCGATGCTTGATAGACAGCTTTTGCATCGCCTCGTTCAATTTTTGCTGAAGCTCGCCCAGGCAGGCCGCGCGGTCGGAGGTGTTGCCCGGGTCGGCCAACTGGTCGAGCAGGGCGGTGACGGGCTCTTCGTCGCGGATTTTCTCAAGGCTGAAAAAGCGGCGGAGTTTGGCCTTTTGCAGGTGGTTGAGCGTGCCGTTGACCGCGATGCGATAGAGCCAGGTGAAGAAGGCGGACTGGCCCTGGAAACGATTGATGGACTGAAAGGCCTTGATGAAGGCGTCCTGGGTGAGATCGGAGGCGTCCTCGCGATTGGCCGTGAGGTTATAAACGACACCCCAGATGCGCTCGCGGTATTTGCGCACCAGATCGTCAAAGCGCTCCACCTCGCCGGCCTGCACGCGTTGCACCAGCAGCCAGTCGGCCTCGGCCTCGCCGCGCCGGTCGGGCGTGGTGGAGGCGGCGGAGGAGAAAACCTTGGCCGAGGCGTCCATGAAAGCGGGAGAAGCCCAAAGCTAGGCGAGTGCCACGGCTCCTGGCAATCGCGGGCCGGCTCAGCGCAAGGCGCCCACCTGGGCGCGCAGGACAAGGGGCAGGGCGCCGAGGTGCTCCACCGGAGCCAGGCCGGGATGGCGGGCCAGGGCCGCCTCGGCCGGGGCGAGCTCGCGCTCGATCTCGGCGGCCACGGCCTCGAACACGCCGAGCTCGGCCATCTGGCGCAGGCGCAATTCGAGCCGGGGCTCGGCCTGGCCGAGCAGCTCGGCCTCCAGCGCGACGCGCTCGGCGGGGGGCAGACGGTCTCGAAGCAAAAAGAGCGGGAGAGTGAGTTTGCCGCTGGCTAGGTCGGTGCCGAGGGTCTTGCCGATGCGCTGCTCGCGGCCGAAGAAATCGGCGAGATCGTCGTAGATCTGGTAGGCGATGCCGAGGTGGCGGCCGAAGACGGCGGCGTCGGCGACAAAGGCGTCGGAGTGGCCGCCCAGCCGGGCGCCCAGCGCGCAGGAGACGCGGAAGAGCTCGGCGGTCTTCAGGTCGATGACGCGCTCGTAGTCGGCGCGGGTGACGGCGACGCTGCGGCGACGCAGGGTCTGCATGATCTCGCCGGCGCAGACGCGGCGGGTCGACTCGCTGACGGCGCGGCAGACCTCGGTGGTCGGGAACAAGGCGGCGAGATGAAGGGCGTGGGCGAAGAGGGCGTCGCCAAGCAGGACGGCGGCGGCGGGGCCGTATTGGCGCGAGGCGGTGGGGCGGGCGCGGCGCACGTCGGCCTCGTCCATGATGTCGTCGTGGACGAGGGTGGCCAAGTGGACGAGCTCGACGACGGCGGCGACCTGCACGAGATCTTCCGAGGGGGTGGAACCGGCTCCCGACCAGCCGCTGAAAAACACCAGGGCCGGGCGGATGCGTTTGCCCGAGGTGTCGATGCAGTAGTCGGCCATGTCGCGGATCTCGGGCTCGAAGGCGTCGAGCTGCCGGCGCAGAAACGCATCCAGTGCGGCCATATGCGGCGCCACGCGCGAAAAAACGCCGGCGAAATCGCGGGCGGGGACGGGTGGCGGGAAGGCGGCGGTGGCGCTCATAACGTGAGGTTGTCGGGATAGTTACCCGGCCATGCGGGCGGCGCAATCCCGGCGCGGCGGTTTCTGCGCCTGGAGCGAAACGGGCCCGGAGGGCGAGCAAAGCGGATTGCCGCGGGGCAAAGGGCCGGGCAAAGGCTGCGAAGATGAACGACAACCCCTTGCCGCTGGTGATGATGATCTGCCTGGGCGGCTACTTCGCGCGCATGTGGTGGCAGGACCTGCGGGCGGTGCGCGAGGGGCGGCTGGAGCCAGGCCAGGCCCTGCCGGGCGCGATGCCGGCGACGCTCCGCGCCAGCCTGATCGCGGCGGGCGGCACCCTGGTGATCCTGGCGGCGGAGACCTGGGGCGAGATCGCGCTGGGCGTGGCCGACGAGCAGTCGACCATGACGGCGCTGTTCGCCGGCTACACGCTGGTGGCGGCGATCGTGGAGGAGATCATTTTTCGCGGCTACGTCGGCGACTGGATCGCGCGGCGCGGGCGCCAGGCGCTGATCGGCGGCGTGCTCGCGGCCTCGCTGCTCTTCGCGGCGCTGCACCCTTTCCTGTGGAAATGGGACGACGAAGGATTCGCGCTGACCCTCACTTTGAAGGGCTGGTTCAGCTTCGCGGCGGTTTTCGGGGCCTCGCTGTGGTTCTACGCCTGCCGCTTCGCGAGCTGGAACGCGACGCGCTCGCTGCTGCCCTGCTTCGCGGCGCATCTGGCCAAGAACATCGGCGTGATCGCGATCAAGGGCGGGCAGGGCTTTCTCGACGGCTGGTGGTAGGGCGCTGGCGCAAAAAAGGCCGCGCCCCCTTGGGGGGTTCGCGGCCTTCAGGTCTCGGGAATGCGCCCGGGCTTACTTCTTGGCGGGCGCCTCTTCGGGGAGGAACGAGCTCTCGCTGCTGCGGCGGCCGGGCAGATCGCTCTCGCGCAGGCCGGCGTCGCGAATCTGCGCGGGGTTGAAGACATCCTGCACCGAGGCGCTCTCGGCGCTCACCACCTTGGAGGTGATGAAGATGAGGAGATTGCGCTTGGCGCTGTCGGTGGTGTTGCTGCGGAAAAGGCGACCGAGACCGGGGATGCTGCCCAGGACCGGCACCTTGCTCTCGCCC
>JAIXVY010000433.1 GCA_027482505.1 Opitutaceae bacterium
GGAGGGCGCCGCGCCCGTCGTTCCTGAATTCCCCGGCTGCGGAGACGAGGCGGGGGCGGGGGCGGCGGGGGGCTGGGGCATCGATTCGAAAAAGGGCTCGAATCACGCTGGGGGGAATCCCGTCGCCGCTCAAGCCGCCAGTCTGGCCGCAGGCGCACGAACTTGTGGAGCGGGGACGTTTTCTATTTTAGTGGCTTCATGTCTCATTCCGCCTCCTCCGGTCCGTCTGTTTCCCCGACGTTGTCCGCCTTGGGGGGCCGGGCGCGGCCGCCCGCGATAACCGCGCTTATGCAAACCGCGTTGGAGACGCCGGGGTTGCTCTCCCTCGCGGCCGGCTTCACCGACAACGCCACGCTGCCCGTGCCCGCGGTTGGCGAGGCGTTTGCGGCGCTCGCGGCCGAGGCCAACGGGGCCGAATTCCTGCAATACGGCACCAACGCCGGCCGACCGGGGTTGCGGGCGGCGCTGGCGGCCCGGGTGCTCGCGCAAGATGCGCACGGGGCGGTGCCGGAGCCTGCGGCGGTGGCGGCGCGCGCCGCCCAGACCTTTGTCACCAACGGCTCCCAGCAGGCGCTTTACCTGGCGGTGCAGACCTTGTGCGAGCCGGGCGACATCGTGCTGGTGGACCGCCCGAGCTATTTTGTTTTTCTGGAACTGCTCGGAGGCCTCGGCGTGGAGGCGCGTTCTCTGCCGGTCGACGCGGAAGGCCGGTTGGACGCGGCCGCTCTGGCGACCTCGCTGCGGCGCATGCGTGACTCCGGCGAACGCTCGCGGCTGAAGGCGGTGTATTTCGTGAGTTGGTTTTCCAATCCCAGCGGACGCACCTTGGACGCGGTCGAGAAGCGGACCCTGGCCGAGGCGCTGCGCGCGGAAGATTGCGTGGTGCCGGTGATGGAGGACGCCGCTTATCGGGAGCTGGGCTTCGACCCCGCCGCGGCCTTTGTCCAGCCGGGCGTGCTTGGGGATCCGGCCTGGGATGGCTTTCCCCGGCTCTACACGAGCACATTGACCAAGCCTTTCGCCACCGGACTCAAGGTTGGCTACGGCATGTGCGACTCCGATTCGTGGCGGGCGGCCATGTTGCATGTGAAGGGGCATCACGATTTCGGAACGGGCAATTTCGCCCAAGCCCTGCTGGAGCGCGCGCTCGCGAGCGGAGCCTACGAGGCGCAACTGGCCGTTCTGCGCCGGACGTATCGGGAAAAGCGCGACGCGCTCGACGCCGCGTTGCGCACGGGTGGATTGGCCGACCTGGGCTGGCGTTGGCGCACGCCGGAAGGCGGTCTGTATCTCTGGCTGGAAGGGCCCGCCGCGCTCGACACCGGCGGCGAATCCGAGTTTTGCCGCTCCTGCCTGGACGAGAGAGTGCTTTATGTGCCGGGGGCGCTTTGCCATGGCGACCACCCTCCGCGCAACACGGTGCGTCTAAGCTACGGCGTGCTGGCGCCCGCGGCGCTGGCCGAGGCGGGCGCGAGGTTTTGTCGAGCGGCGCGAAGGGTCGCGCCCGGGATTGCGTGAACGCGCGGCCCTCCGATACTCGGCCCATGAAGTTTGTCGTTACGCGCGGGCAGATCGTGGCCCGGGGTCTGACCAATCGCTGTCCCAACTGCGGAGCCCGCTCCTTGTTCGAACCAGGGCACCCCTTCACGTTGCGTCCCGGATGTCCGGAGTGCGGCCTGAAGCTGGAGAGGGACGAGGGCAGTTTCCTGGGGGCAATGTCGCTTAACTACGGCGTGACCGTCTGCCTTTATCTGGTGCCTATCTTGGTGGCCTACCTTTTTCTCGGTCTCGACGGCACCGTGGCGGCGGTTGCGGCCGGCGTCGGAGCGCTTGGTTTCCCCATTCTGTTTTATCGTTCTTCCCGCAGTTGGTGGCTGATGAATTATTACCTGGTCCTTCCTCACCACCTGCCGGCCAACCAGCGCGCGGTTTCCGAAGACGAAGACGCGAACACCTGAACGGCTTTCGCCGGCGGCAATCCCAAGGGATCGCGGTCAAGGCGGCGCTAGGTTGAGCCGGACCTATCGTGGAAAAATAGACCGGCTTTTCCAGCCGGTCCTTCTTGTGCATGAGTCCAAATGAAGGGATGGGTTCCGGTTCCTGCTCAATCTTATCACATGACAACTGACATCCTGCTGTTTCCGTTCTCGGACTACTGGTGGCTCTACGGCCTCTTTACGCTTTTTGTTCTGGGCATGCTTGCCCTCGACTTGGGGGTTTTTCACCGCGAGGCCCACGAGGTTTCGGTAAAGGAGGCCGCGACTTGGAGCGTGGTCTGGGTGAGCCTCGCGATGGTGTTCTGTTTCCTCTTTTGGAAATACGCGCACCATAAACTGCCCACCTACGAACCTCTCTTGGCCGAGTTGGCGTCCAAAGGTATAACCGGGGCCGATGCCGCCGCGGCGGCCGCCAAGCTCGCCGATCAGTCGACTCTTGAGTATCTCACCGGCTTCGTGGTCGAGAAGGCCCTGTCGGTCGACAACATCTTCGTGTTCGTGGTGGTGTTTTCCTACTTCGCGATTCCCGCCCGCTACCAGCACCGGGTGCTTTTTTACGGCATTTTGGGGGCACTTATTTTCCGGGTCATATTCATCTCCATCGGCGCGGCCTTGATGCAGTTCCATTGGGTCATCTGGATCTTCGGCGCCTTCCTCATACTCACGGGCATAAAAATTCTTTTTGCCCCCGAAAAGCCGATCGAGCCCGAGAAGAATCCGATTATTCGTTTGCTGAAGAAATTCGTGCCCGTGACTCCCACTTTGGAGGGGCAGAAGTTCTTCCTGCGGAAGAATGGCGTTCTTTATGCCACGCCGCTCTTCGTGTGCCTAGTGTTCATTGAGATCACCGACATCGTCTTCGCGGTCGATTCCGTGCCCGCGATTTTCGCGATCACCAAGGAACCTCTGATCGTATTCACTTCCAATATCTTCGCGATCCTTGGCTTGCGTGCTCTCTTCTTCCTGCTCGCCGGTATCATGCACAAGTTCCGTTTCCTCAAATACGGCCTGGGCTTGGTGCTTA
The DNA here is from genome assembly GCA_027482505.1 of Opitutaceae bacterium. Taxonomy (GTDB): domain Bacteria; phylum Verrucomicrobiota; class Verrucomicrobiia; order Opitutales; family Opitutaceae; genus IMCC26134_A. Next base: position 3,022 of record JAIXVY010000433.1, read on the forward strand.
TCTTCGTGGGCCTGAAGATGGTGTGGTTGAACGACGCCTTTGGCGGCAAGTTCCCGGTCGGCCTCTCGCTGAGCATCATCGGCGGCGTGCTCGCCCTTTCCGTCATAGCCTCTCTGGCCATCCCGGCGAAGAAGGAGCCCGCGTCCATCGCAAACTCCTGATTTACGGCTCCTAGGTTCCATCTCGGCCGGCTCTTGGTGTTCAAAAACACCGGGAGCCGGTCTTTTTTTGGGGTTTTATTTCGTGATTTTTAAAAATATTCCTAAAATAAAACACTGATGGTTAAATTCTTAAGATTATTTTTTAAAATCCTTAAGCATGAGCGCCATTCATGGCCTGCCCCCTGCTTTACGTGAGCTGTCCATGAAGACATTATTTAAGACCATCCTCTGCGCGCTGGCCTTGGCCGGCGCCACGTTCACGTTGACGGCCCAGGAGTCTGCTCCGGCGGCCCCCGCGGCGGCGCCCGCGGAGCCTACGCTCGAGCAGCGCGTGGGCGACATCGAAGCCTATATGAACAATGCCGCGCGCGTCACCGAGGCCGGCACGTCCAAGATCGCGGGTCCCGGCCCCGGTCACAACGCCTGGCAGATGGTCAGCACCGCGCTGGTCATCTTCATGACCCTCCCCGGTCTGGCGCTCTTCTATGGCGGCCTCGTCCGCAAGAAGAACATCTTGTCCGTTTTCGCCCAGTGCTTCGGCATCGCCGGTCTCGTCACCATCCTGTGGTGGGCGGTCGGTTACAGCCTCTCCTTCGGTTCGGGCGGCAATGCCTTCATCGGCAGCCTGTCCAACGCCATGCTTAACGGCGTGGAGTCCGGCGCCACCGGCGCGGGCTACTACTGGATCAGCGACACCATGTGGGCCATGTTCCAGCTTTCCTTCGCGATCATCACCCCGGCCCTCATCGTCGGCGCCATCGCCGAGCGCATGAAGTTCTCCGCCGTGCTGCTTTTCGTGACCCTCTGGATGTTCGCGGTCTACTTCCCCTTCGCCCACATGGTCTGGGCCACCGACGGTCTGATGTGCGGTCCTCTCAATCCCAACGCCGCTATCAAGGCCATCGACTTCGCCGGCGGCACCGTGGTTCACATGACCTCCGGCTGGTCCGCCCTGGTGCTCTGCATCATCCTCGGCCCCCGCCTTGGTTTTGGTAAGGAAAAGATGACCCCGCACTCCATGGTGCTCTGCTCCATCGGCACCGGCATGCTGTGGGTCGGCTGGTATGGCTTCAACGCCGGCTCCGCCCTTGGCGCCGACGCGATCGCTTCCAACGCCTTCGCCACCACCACCCTCGCCGCCGCCACCGCCGGCTTCGTCTGGGCCGTCGCCGAGTGGATCACCCGCGGTCATCCCTCCGTCCTGGGCTTCTGCTCCGGCATCGTCGCCGGTCTGGTCGTGATCACCCCCGGCGCCGGTTTCGTTACTCCCAGCTCCGCGGTCATCATCGGCATCCTCGCCGGCATCGTGCCCTTCATCTTCGTGAGCTACCTCAAGGCCAAGTTTGGTCTCGACGACGCCCTCGACACCTTCGGCGTCCACGGCGTGGGCGGCACCCTTGGCGCCATCCTCACCGGCGTGTTCGCCAGCGAGAAGGCCAACGCGGTCGTCGGTCCCCTCAAGGACGGACTCCTGGTCGAGCAGCTCAAGGCCGTCGCCCTGACCATTGTCTGGAGCGTCGTCGCCACCGCCATCATCGCCTACATTGTCAAGGCCGTCATCGGTCTCCGCCCGACCCCCGAGGTCGAGCGCCAGGGTCTCGACATCAACGAACACGGCGAAGAGGGTTACGTGGACTAAGTCCCGGATCCGCGCGCAAACCCGTAACACCACACTCGCATGAAACTCATCATCGCCATCATCAAGCCCTTCAAGCTCGAGGAAGTGAAGGAGGCCCTGGCCGGTATCGGCGTCGAGGGCATGACCGTCACCGAAGTCAAGGGCTTCGGTCGCCAGAAGGGTCACACCGAAATCTACCGCGGTTCCGAATACACCGTGGATTTCCTGCCCAAGACCAAGCTTGAGATCGTCGTCGGCGACGACCTCGCCGCCAAGGCGGTCGAGGCCATCACCGCCGCCGCCAAGACGGGCAAGATCGGCGACGGCAAGATTTTCGTCCTCTCCGTGGAGGACGTGATCCGCATCCGCACCGACGAGCGCGGCGAAGCCGCCGTCTGATCATAGTTCCTTCCAACGGCCGCTTCTCGCGGCTTTCGGCCCCGCCTTCATCGGCGGGGCTTTTTGCTTTCAACGCAAAGACGCATGGCTTGCAAAGACAGGAAGGAGGCGGAGAAATCTTTGCGACCTCCGCGTCTTTGCGCCTTTGCGTTGAGGGCATTCAATCACGGATGAGGAAACGCAGCGTGCGTTGGTGGGCCGTCAGACCCACGTCGTCCGACAGGTCGAGCAAGGTGTCGAGCAGGAGGGCGCAGGCCTCGTCGGCGCGTCCGGAGCGCTTGAGGGCCACGGCGAGATAGGCGGCGAATTCCGCGTTTTCGGGGAACTGGGCGCGGGCGAGCTCCAGCCCGGCGGCGGCCTCCTTCGCCCGGCCGAGGCGCAGCAGGCACGCGGCGCGGCCGGCGAGCGTGTTGGCCTGCTCCGAGGGGGAGGACAAGCCGAGCGCCAGCGCCCGGTCGTAGGCCGCCAGCGCGGCATCGTCCTCCCCGCGGCCTGCGAGCGTGAAGGCCAGCTCGGCGGCGATCTCGGGCGTGTGCGGATGGCGAGCGTCGAGCGCCTTGAGCGCGGACAACACATGGTCGGTCTTGCCGCCGTGGCGGGCGCCCACGATGGCGTCGAGTTCGGTCTTCCAGGCTTCCATGCCACCATCGCGCCGCGCGCGCGCAAATGTTCAACCCCGAAGCCTGCGCGAAACTTGCCCGAGCTGTTTTGGGCCGTAAGACTGACCCCATGGTCAAAATCACCGGTGTCTACGAAGGCGAACTGCATTGCGTCGCCCGTCATGAACCTTCGGGCAACACGCTCGTCACCGACGCTCCGCGCGACAATCAGGGCCGGGGCGAGGCGTTTTCTCCCACCGATCTGGTCGCCACCGCGTTCGCCACCTGCATCGCCACCACCATGGCGCTCATGGCGCGCAAGCACGGGCATGAACTCGGTCCGGTGCGCTACGAGGTGACCAAGGAGATGACCGCCACTCCGCCGCGCTCCATCGCCCGGCTCGCCGCGACCTTCTGGCTGCCGGCCTCGGCCCGAGCCGTGCCCGCCGGAGAGCTGGAGCGCGCGGCGGAGGGCTGCCCGGTGCATCGCAGCCTGGCTCCCGAGGTGAAAAAGGATATCGTCTTCGTCTGGGAAACTTGAGCCGCGCCGGATTGCGGAACGCTTTCGCCGAAGACTTGCCGCAGGCGCCCGTTTCGTTTCGTTTTTCTTAACCCCGCCCCATGTCGCTCCGTTTTCTTGCCCGCCGCTTTTCTATGATCGCCATTCTGGCTTCGGCCGGGATCGCGGCCGGTTCGCTTGTCCGCGCCGCGCCCGCGGGGGCGGAGGGCGCGCGTTGCATCGTCTCGGACGGACCCGACGCCGCCAGGCTCAAGGCTCTGGATAGCGCCGAGGCCGCCGAATGCTGGCTGGCGCGCGAAATTCCGGCGGGCGCTTCGCTCGAGGACGCCCCCGAATTTTTCGAGGCCGCCGACGAGGTGTTTTTCAACGCCGAGGAGAACCTCTGGATCTACGCCTACCGTTCCGCCGCCACGGGCAAGTGGCTGGGCTGGGTGGCGTTTGACGCCGGACGCACGGGCGTGGTCCACACCGCCGCCGTGGCCGGCGCCCACTAAGCGCCTCGCCTCGGCGCGGGCGGCGCCGATCTTATTCCTGCGCCGAGAGCTCGGACGAACGCGCCTTGCTGGCGAGAGCGGTGTCGCGCAGCAGGCCGCGGAAATCGCGCGCGGCCATCACTTGCAGTCCGGCGTAGGTCGTGCCCTTGGGCGAGGTCACCTGGTTGCGCAACTCCTCCGGCTCCGTGCCGGTGTGGGCCATGAGCTTGGCCGCGCCGACGACGGTCTCCAGCGCGAGGAGATGGGCTGTTTCACGCGCGAGGCCGCAGGCCACGCCGGCTTCGCGGAGCGCGGCTGTGAACTCGAACACAAAGGCGGGGCCGCAGCCGCTCACGGCCATGAGCGCGTCGATCTGGTCTTCGGGCAGCTCTATCTCGCGGCCCATGGCGCGGAGGAGCGCCACGACGGTGGCGCGATCGGCGGGGGCGAGCTCGCGCAGCGCGGCCCAGCCCGTGACGCCCGCGCCGATGGCGGCGGGGGTGTTGGGCATGGTGCGCACGAGATTGCGGGCGTGGGGAAAGGTCTTCGCGAGGCGCGCGAGGGTCTTGGCGGCGAGGACGGAGAGCACGAGTTTGCCGCGGGTCAGCTCGGCGAGCCGGGGATCCGCGCCGGCAAGATGCTGGGGCTTGAAGGCCACGACGAAGAGATCCGCGTCGCGCGCGAGTTCGGGCAGATCGGCGGCGAGACGCGCGCCGGTGCGGGCGGCAAGCGCGGCGGCGGAGGCCCCTGAGCCTCCCAGGACGGCGATGTCGGCGGGCGCGGCGGCCTTGGTCGCGATCAGGCCGTCGATGATGGCGGAGGCCATGCGGCCGGCGCCGAGAAAGGCGATTTTCATGGGCGGGGAAACGGGGAGGGGAGCGGTCAGGCCACCGATGAGCGGCGACGGCGCTCCACGGGGTGGGTGAGGATGGCCACGGCGCCGCCCTCGGGGCGGTCCTCGACCACGAGGTCGCCGCCCATGTTGCGCAGGGCGTGGCGGGCCACGGTCAGACCCATGCCCACGCCCACGGTGTTTTTGCTGCTGATGAAAGGTTCGAACATGTGGTCGCGCACCTCGGGGTCGATGCCGCGGCCGCGGTCCTCGACGCGAAGCGCGAGCAGGCGGCCTTCGGGGCCGATTTGCTCCACCAGGCCGGCGCGCAGGGCGATGGGGCGCGGTCCTTCGTGGGTCTCGCCATAGCTTTCGCGGGCGTTGACGAGGAGTTTGCCCACCGTGTCCTCGAACATTTCCATGTGGGTGTGGATGAGCACGGGTCCGAGCGGGTTTTCCACGACGATCTCGTCCTCGTGCCGGTGTTCGGCGCGAAAACGGCGGACGGCGGCGTCGATCAACGCGTCCAGCGGGCAAGGCACGGTGGGGAGACGCGATTTCACGACCAGCGAGCTCAGCTGGCGGATGATCGCGACGATGCGCTGGACGGCGGCCTCGAGGTTCTCGGCGTTGGCGCGGACCGAGTCTGGCTTTGTGGCCTGGGTTTTGATCAGGTCGAGGTAGCCGAGCACGACGCCGAGCAGATTGTTCAGGTTGTGGGCGATGCCCTGGGTGATGGCGCCGATGGACGCGGCGCGGCGCGCCTCCTGGAGGCGGCGCTGGAGCTCCAGCATGTCGCGGTTGACCTGGACGACGCGCAGCTGGGTTTGCACGCGCGCGATGGTCTCGTCGAGGTCGATGGGCTTGGTGATGTAGTCCACCGCGCCCACGCCCAGGCCGGCGAGGCGGCCCTCCTTGGAGCTGCGGGCGGTGATGAAAATGACCGGTATGCCTTGGTGCGCGCCATCCGCCTGGAGGCGCTGGCAGACCTCGATGCCGTCCATCTCCGGCATCATCACGTCCAGCAGGATGAGATCGGGGCGCTCGCGCTCGGCGAGATCGAGCGCCTCCTGGCCGCCGTAGGCGGGGATGACATGGATGTTTTCGCGCTCGAGCGCCCGCTTGAGGAGCTGGACGTTCACCGGCTGGTCGTCCACGACGAGGACTCGGGGCTTGGTCATGGGCGTGTGAAGCGGGGCGCGGGGAGCAAGGGGCGGGAGGCCGGAGTCGGACGGACGTGGTCGCGGCCGCTCATGCGGCGGCGAGACGCCGGGCCTTGAGGGTGTTTTGCATGAGCATGCACACGGTCATGGGACCGACTCCGCCCGGGACCGGGGTGATCTTTTCCGCCACCTGGGATACGGCGGCGAAGTCTACGTCGCCGACGAGTTTGTATCCAGTTTTCTTGGACGCGTCGGGGACGCGGTTGATGCCGACGTCGATGACGACGGCGCCGGGCTTCACCATGTCGCCCTTGACGAATTCGGCCTTGCCGATGGCGGCGATGAGCACGTCGGCGAGGCGGGTGAGGGCGGCGACGTCCTTGGTGCCGGAGTGGCAGACGGTGACGGTGCCGTTGGCGCCGGCTTTTTTCTGGAGGGCGAGAAGGGCGACGGGTTTGCCGACGATGAGCGAGCGGCCGAGGACGACGACGTGTTTGCCCTTCAGGTCGGCGCCGGAGCGGGCGAGGAGCTCCATGACGCCGGCGGGCGTGCAGGCGACGAAGCCGGTGTCGTCCTCCTGGGCGATTTTGCCGAGGTTGAGGGTGTGGAAGCCGTCGACGTCCTTGTGGGCGGCGATGCGGCGGAAAACAGCGAGTTCGTCGAGGGGCTTGGGCAACGGCGACTGGACAAGGATGCCGTCGACGGTCGGGTCGGCGTTGAGGTCGTCGATGAGCTTTTCGAGCTCGGCCTGGGTGATGGTGACGGGGGGGAGGATGATGCGGCTCTCGATGCCGATCTCGGCGGCGGTCTTCTCCTTCTTTTTCACGTAGGAGACGGAGGCGGGATCTTCGCCGACGCGCACGAGGGCGAGGCAAGGTTTGCGGCCGGGCAGGGCGTCGACCTGGGCCTTGAGTTCGGCGATGATGGATGCGGCGATGGCGTTCCCGTCTATGAGCTGCATGAGAATTTAATTAGGGTGAAATCGGAGCCGGAAGGCGAGGGTGTGGAAAATAAAAAATCCCGGCTTGGCTAAGCCGGGACGGGCGACTGGCGGCCGGAGCGGCGCCGGGCCGGATTTACTGCAGCTTGAGCGATTCGACGCGGATCACGAGATTGCTGCCGGTGTTCTCCACGGTGCCGAGGATGGAGACGGGGCGGCCGACAAAGGCCTCGATCTGCTCGGTGAGAAGCAGCTTCGAGATGTCGAGGTAGGCGATGCGCGTGCCGCCGTCGTCGTTGAGCTGGAAGTCGTAGGGGCGGCGGGGCCGAAGCGGATTACGGCTCGAGGCCACGATTCCGAAAAAAGTGCGGGCGAGACGGGGTTCGCCCGATTCCACGCTCTGGCCGGGGGCGACGGGGCGGTTGGCGGGGATGTTTTGCGGCAGGGTGCCGGGCAGATCGTCCATCAAGGGCGGGAGGGTGTCGGCGGCCTGGACGGCGGGCGTCGCGGCTGCGTGGGCGGGCGTCGCGGGTTTGTGCGCCGTCGCGGCTACCGGGGCCACGGGAGCGGCCGGCAGGCGGACGTAGGCGACGAGCGCCTTGTTGAGGGAGAACTTGTTGAACTTGCCCTCGACGTCGGCGAATTCGGCGACGTCGGTTTCTCCGGCCAAGCCGAGCACGGGCGCGTTGGCGCGCGGGGCTGAGAGATAGGCGGCGCCGGGGCGGACCTCGAAGTTTTTCAAGGTGTCCTTGTGGGTGACGTAGACGGTGTGCGGGCCGGCGAGTTCGACGGCGGCCCAGCCCGCGGGGGCGGGGACGCCGGAGAGCGCGGCGCCGGCTTGGGCGGTGCCAAGGACGGGGGCGGAGGCGTCGGGCGCGGCGTAGGCGGGCAGCGAGACCTCCAGAACGGCGGCGCGCGCGCCCGGCAGGGCCAGGGCGGCGAAGACAAGAGCTAGAGCGAGGTGAACTTTGCGCTTCATGATCGAAAAGAGGGGGGCGAGGGACGAACGATTAGGAGGAGGATTTGCCGGTCCGGCGCGGTTTGGCGAGGCCTTTGGCGCTCGTGGCGCGCTTGGGAGCATGCGGCACCGACGGCGGTTGGGCGAAGAGGGACTCGATCTCCGCGGGGGAAAGCACCTTGCCGGAGCGGATGGAGAGACCGCGGAGCGAGAAGGCGCCGATCTGGTAGCGTTTGAGCCGCTTCACTGGAAAGCCGAGGCCTAGGAAGAGCTGGCGAATTTCCCGCTTTTTGCCGTGGTGCATGTGCACGTCGAGCGAAGTGGCCAGACCGCCGGGGCTGGCGTTGATCAAATTGGCGTATTCGACCTTCAGGCGTTCGCCGTCCTCGGCGATGATGCCGTTCAGTAGGCGGTGGATCTTTTCGCGCGGGAAACCCTTTTCCAAGACGACCAGATAGCGCTTGGTGACTTGCTGGCTGGGGTGGGTAAGGCGCTGGGCGAGATCGCCATCGGTGGTAAGAATGACCAGGCCCTCCGAGTCCTTGTCCAGACGGCCGGCGCAGAAGAAGCGATGCCCGGAAAGCTTGGGCGGCAGCAGGGCGAAGACGGTCTCGGGGTTGTGCGGATCGTCGTTGGAGCAGATCAGGCCCCGCGGCTTGTGCACCGCGACGGTGATCTTTTGCGCGGCGGAGGAGGAGATGCGGACCTGGCGGCCTTCGACGCTGACCTTGTCGGCCGTGGGATCGATTTTTTGCCCCAGCACCGCGGGGCGGCCGTTGACCAGGACTTCGCCTTGCGCGATCAACTGTTCGGCCGCGCGGCGCGAGCAGATGCCGGCGTCGGCGAGGAACTTTTGCAGGCGAAGGGAGGTGTCGGGCATGGGCGGAAGAGTTGGTTCGATGCCGGGCTGCGACGCAAGCGCGGGCATGCGGAAGGGCCCGATCCTAAAGTAAGGGCTTGCGCGGGCGGGGCGCGGGATTGACGTATGTTTCTTTATGTCCGCTCCCGCCGCCGCCTCCCAATACACCAAAGAGAACCCGTTCCCGGCCCGCATCACCGAGAACCGCCTCCTCAACAAGCCCGGCTCCGCCAAGGAAACCCGCCATTTTGTCGTCTCCCTCAAGGGCAGCGACCTCAGCTACAAGGCCGGAGACTCGCTCGGCGTGTTCCCGACCAATCGCGCCTCCGAGGTCGGCGAGATCATCGACCGTCTCCACGCCACCGGAGACGAGCTCGTCTCGCCCGCCATGCTGAAACTGCCCGCGCCCATCACGCTGCGCGAGGCGCTCAGCCATCGCCTCGCCCTCGCCGGCCCGACCGCGAAGATCGTCAACACCCTCTTTGCCAAGGCCACCGACGCCGGCGAAAAAGCCAGGCTCGAGGCCCTCCTGAAGCCCGAGGCGAAGGAGCAGCTCACCGCGTTCCTCGACGACCGCGAATACCTCGACCTCCTCGCCGAGTTCCCCTCCGCCAAGCTCACCCCGCAGGAGTTGGTCGACCACATGCGCAAGCTCATGCCGCGCCTCTACTCGATCGCCTCCTCCGCCAAGCTCCACCCGAGCGAGATCCACCTCACCGTCGCCGTGGTCCGCTATCAGACCAACAATCGCGAGCGTCACGGCGTGTGCTCGACCTTCATGGCCGACCGCGTGATCGTGAACGAGACGCCGACGCCCGTCTTCGTCTCCAACTCGCACTTCGGCCCGCCCGAGAATGGTGCGACTGATTGCATCATGGTCGGCCCCGGCACCGGCATCGCCCCCTTCCGCGCCTTCGTGCAGGACCGCGTGGCCTCCGGCGCCACCGGCCGCAACTGGCTCTTCTTCGGCGATCAAAAGCACGCCACCGACTTCCTTTATCAAGAGGAGTGGGAAAAGTATCTCGCCGAGGGCAAGTTGTCCAAGCTCGACCTTGCCTGGTCCCGCGACCAGGGCGTGAAGGTCTACGTGCAGGACAAGATGCGCGCCAACGCCGCCGAACTCTGGTCCTGGATCAAGGGCGGCGCCGGCTTCTTCGTCTGCGGCGACGCCAAGCGCATGGCCAAGGACGTCGACCAGGCCCTTCACGACATCATCGCCGAACAGGGCGGCATGTCCATCGAGCAGGCCCAGGAATACGTGAAGCAGATGAAGAAGGATAAGCGCTACCAGCGCGACGTTTACTAACGCCCCGTCCCTTGCATCAATCGTGCGCCTCCCGTCCAGGCGGGAGGCGTCTTCTTTTTAAACTTACCCCTCTCGCTCCTTGCCCCTAGCTCCCAGCTCCAAGCTCTTATGACCTTCACCAATCGCACCGCTCTCGTCACCGGCGCCGGCCGCGGCATCGGCAAAGCCATCGCCGAAACCCTCGCCGCCAAGGGCGTCACCGTCATCTGCGTCTCCAAGTCCGCCTCGTCCTGCGGCGCCGTCGCCGACGCCATCGTCGCCGCCGGCGGCAAGGCCAAGGCCCTCGCGGTCGACGTCGCCGACGGCGCGGCCGTCACCGCCGCCGCCGAGGCGCTGGTCAAGGAGTTCGGCAAGATCGACATCCTTGTTAACAACGCCGGCATCACCCGAGACGGTCTCCTCGCCCGCATGAGCGACGCCGACTGGAACGAGGTCATCCAGACCAACCTTTCGAGCTGCTTCTACTGGACCAAGGCCATCGGCTGGCCCATGTGCCGCGCCCGTTTCGGCCGCATCGTCAATATTTCCTCCGTCACCGGCATCATGGGCAACGCCGGCCAGGCCAACTACGCCGCCGCCAAGGCCGGCATGATCGGCTTCACCAAGGCCAC
>JAIXVY010000506.1 GCA_027482505.1 Opitutaceae bacterium
CACCACCCGCGCACAGCTCCACCCGCCCTCCGCCCTCCCCTCCGACCACCCTCCCGCCTACGGCCGCGCCCCCAAACCCATCGTCAATCATTAATTGACAATAAGCGAGGCCGGCTCCGGTGGCCGCGCGGAGCGGAGTCGCGCAACGGAAAAGCGGGCTCGAAAATCCATTTGCGCGCGTCGCCCCGCGCCCTACTCATTCCCCGGCAACTCATGAAAGAAGTTGCCACGTCCGCCGCCTCCGCCAGCGCGTCCTCCGCCGACGCCGATTTCTATCTGCCGGCCGAGAAATTCTTCCCCGCGAACCTGCCCGTCGCCCTCACCTTCGACGACGTTTCCCTCGCGACCCTCTACTCGGACATTCTACCCAAGGACGCCGACACCGGCACCTCCCTCTCGGACGCCCTCCAGCTCTCCATCCCCATCGTGTCCTCCGACATGGACACCGTCACCGAGTCGCGCATGGCCATCTCCATGGCCCTCAACGGCGGCCTCGGCCTCATCCACTACAACATGACGGCCAAGGATCAGGTCAAAGAGGTCGCCCGCGTGAAGCGCCACGTCCACGGCCTCATCCAGGACCCCATCACTGTCACTCCCGACCAGCTCATCGGCGACATCATCTCCCTCGTGGAGATCAAGAAATACGGCTTCCGCACCTTCCCTGTCCTCGACGCCACAGGCAAACTCGTCGGCCTGCTGCCCGGCTCCGCCGTCCGCGAACGCTACAAGGCCCGCAGCGTCGCCCAGTGCATGACCGCCCGCGCCGACCTGCTCACCGTCAATCAGCGCCAGCTCAAGCCCGACCCCATCAAGGCCGCCGACGCGTTCTTCACCGAAAACATCGGCATCCATAAAATGCTCGTGGTCGACGACGAAGACCGGCTCCGCGGCCTCGTGACCTTCTCCGACATCGACCGCATCATCACCGACGCCAAGTCCCGCCGGAAGCCCGCCCGCGACGCCAATTTCCGCCTCGTCGCCGGCGCCGCCATCGCCCCCGTCCGCACACCCGACGGCACCCTCGACCGCGAGAAAATCCTCTCCCACGTGGGCGCCCTCGTCGCCGAGCACATCGACGCCGTCGCCATCTCCACCGCCCACGGCCACACCGCCGGCGTGGGCGACATGGTGAAGATGATCCGCGCCGCCTTCCCGTCCCTCGCCATCATCGCGGGCAACGTCACCTCCGGCGGTGGCGTCGAGTATCTCGCCGACTGCGGCGCCAACGTCATCAAGGTCGGCCAAGGCCCCGGCTCGATCTGCACCACGCGCATCGTCGCCGGCGTCGGCATTCCCCAGCTCACCGCGCTCTACGTCGCCTCCCGCGCCGCGCAAAAGAAGGGCGTGCGCATCCTCGCCGACGGCGGCATCACCAAGTCGGGCGACATCGTCAAGGCCCTCACCCTCGCCGACGCCGTCATCCTCGGCGGCCTGCTCGCCGGCTGTCGCGAGGCCCCGGGCGAGATCATGGAGATCAACGGAAAACTCTATAAACAATACCGCGGCATGGGCTCGCTCGCCGCCATGCAGGCCGGCAGCGCCGCCCGCTACGGCCACGACAAGACCGACAAGACCCGCAAACTCACCGCCGAGGGCATCGAGGCTCTCAAAGAGGTCTCGGGCAACGTCGACGACGTGTTGGCCAACTTGGTCCGCGGTCTCCAAAGCGGCATGGGCTACCTCGGCGCCGGCAATCTCCCGACCCTGCGCCAGAAGGCCCGCTACATCCGCGTCTCCCCCGCCGGCCAGAAAGAGGCCGCCCCGCACGACGTCATCGAGGTCAAAGCCGCCCCCAAAGGCTAAGCGCCACGCCCGCCGGCCTCCCGATGACGCTTCCCTCCCGCCGTGTCCTCCTCCTCGTCGCCGGGGCGCTCCTCATCGTCGCCCTGCTGGTGGGCCTGCCTTGGCTGAGTCCCGCCCGAGGCGTCGAGCGCGCCTGGAAACACCTCGTCGAAGCGATCGAGCAAAACGACCGCGAGGCCCTCGCCGCCGCGCTCGGCTCCGACTACCACGACGGCTTCGGCCTGGAGCGCGAGGGCGCCCTGCAACTCGCCGCGACTCTTCGCGGCCAGTTCATCGTCTGCACCATCCGGCGCGAGCGTCCCGAGTTGGTGATGGACGCGAACAAACGCGCCGCCATCACCCGCGCCCTGATCCGGCTCGACGGCCAAGGCACGCCGGTGGCGACCGCCGCCATCCAGGCTTCGCAAGCCAGCCAGACTCCGACCGTGTTTCGCTGGCGGCGCAATTCCTGGAAGCCGTGGGACTGGCGCCTCGTGTCGGTGGAAAACGCCGACGCCGCGCGCGGCATTTCCCGGCTGCAACGCGAAGCCGCGCAGTTCGGCGTCACCCTGCCCTGAAGCTATCGCCGGGACCACGCTCGCGGCATTACTTCCAAAGCGGATCACCCAGCCAATCACGCCGCACCGCCTCGCGCTCCAGCAAAGGCCACACCTCGGCGACCGTCGCCGCCACCGGCATCATGTCGCGCCAGCCGGATTTCTTGAATCGCTCGCGCACCAGCTTGTCGAAAAACTCGAGCAGCTCGTCGTAGAACCCGTCCTGGTTCACCAGAATGAGCGGCTTGTCGTGCCGGTTCAGCATCCGGCCCATCAGGATTTCGATCAACTCCTCCAGCGTGCCGAAGCCGCCGGGCAGGGCCACGAAGGCCGCCGACCGCTCCTCCATGATGCGCCGCCGCTCCCGCATCGACTGCGTCACGATCAACTCGTCCGCCTCGCGGTAGGCCAGCTCGCGCTCGACCATGAAGTCCGGGATCACGCCCACCACGCGCCCGCCCGCCGCGCGGGCCGTCAGCGCGACCGCGCCCATCACCCCGGCCTGGCCGCCGCCGTAGACCAGACCCCAGCCGCGCTCCGCCAGCCCGCGCCCCAGCTCCTGGCCCGCCGCGTAATACTTCGGGTCGAGATCGAGTCCGCTCGCGCAGTAGACGCACAGGTTTTTCTCCATGCGCGCCACCACAACGAAACCTCGCGCGGCGGCAATCCATCGCGTTTGGGCCGCAAAAAAGGCGGGCCGTCGAAGGCCCGCCCGGAGATCCGCCGCGGGCGTGTGGCGCGAACTTACAACACGAAGCCGTCCGGCACCACCACGCCCTTGGGCACCACCAGCACGCCGTCGCGAATGATGATGCCGTGCGGGTAGTTCCCGTCGGCCTTGCCCGCGGCGAGGATTTTCACCCCGGCGCCGATGCGGGCGTTTTTGTCGATGATGGCGTGCTCGATGTGGCTGCCCGCGCCGATGCCGATGTGGGGACGGGACACGCGACGGTTGGACTCAAGCTCCTGCTCCGTCTCATAGAAATCCGCGCCCATCATCACGACGTCCTTCAACGTGGATCCGGCGCGCACGATGGACCGGATGCCGAGCAGACTGTGGCCGATGGTGGAATCCTCGATGATCGAGCCGTCGCCGAAGACCACGCAGTCGAACTGACAGCGATTGATCTTGGAGGGCGGCAGGTAGCGATCTTGGGTGTAGATCGGGGCCGACTGGTCGAAGAAATTGAAAGGCGGAAGCGGATGGGTCAGCGCAAGATTGGCGTCGAAGAAGGCCTTCACCGTGCCGATGTCCTCCCAGTAGCCCTCGAAGATGTGCGCGAAGAGCTTTTTCTTTCCAAGCAGGGAGGGAATGACCTCTTTGCCGAAGTCGGTCATCTGGTTGTCCAGCGCCTCGGCCAGGGCCTTGCGGTTGAAAACGTAGATGCCCATCGATGCCAGGCAGTGCTTCTCGCCGTTCGGGTTGGCGAGCTTGGCCTGGAGCTTGTCGCTGATCGCGAGGCTGTTGATGACCTTGGGATCCTTGGGCTTCTCGACGAATTCGGAGATGCTCAGGTCGTCGTTCACGCGCATCAGGCCGAGGCCCTCGACCTTCGAGACCGGGAAGGGTATGGCCGCGATGGATACATCGGCGCCGGACGCCACGTGGTCGGCCACGATCTTGCGGAAGTCCATCCGGTAGAGCTGGTCGCCCGAGAGGATGAGCACCAGTTCGTGGGGGAAGTTGCGGAAATGCTGAAGATTGCGGCGCACCGCGTCGGCCGTGCCCTGATACCAGTCGGTGTTTTTCTCCGTCTGCTCGGCCGAAAGAATGTCCACGAAGCCGCCGCCGAAGGGATCGAAGTGGAACGTGTTCTGAATGTGCCGGTGCAACGACGCGGTGTGGAACTGAGTGAGCAGAAAGATCCGGTTGATGTCGCTGTTGATGCAGTTGCTGATCGGGATATCGACCAGCCGATACTTGCCGGCCAGCGGCACCGCCGGCTTGCAACGCTCCATCGTGAGGGGGTGCAGCCGCGTGCCGCGTCCGCCGCCCATGATCACCGCCAGGACATTCTTTTGAGGGCTCATGTGAGGGTTTGGCCTAAAGCCTTGCGGAAACTTTGCGCCACCCCGTATCTTCGCCAGCTAAAACCCTTAAAAAATTCATGTGCGGAATCGTCGGATACGTAGGTCGGCAAAAAGCCGCCACCATCATGCTCGAGGGCCTCAAGCGCCTCGAATACCGCGGCTATGACTCCGCCGGCCTCGCCGTGCTTCAGGACGCGGGCGTCACCGTGGTAAAATCCGTCGGCCGTGTCGCCAACCTGGGCAAGCTGGCCTCGGGCAAGCGCCTGGCCGGCACCACCGGTATTTCCCACACCCGCTGGGCCACCCACGGCGGAGTGACCGACGCCAACGCCCACCCCCACGTCTCCAGCGACGGCCAGATCATCCTGGTCCACAACGGCGTCATCGAAAACTACGTCGCGATCAAAAAATTTCTCCTGACCAAGGGCTACTCTTTCGCGTCCGAGACCGACACCGAGGTGCTGGCCAACCTCATCGCCTACCACCTCGCCAAGGAGCCCGCCGCGCCCGCCGCCAACGGCGCCGCCGACTCCCCCTCGCGCTTTCTTGAGGCCGTTCGCAAGACCCTCCTCCACGTCGAAGGCACCTACGGCATCGCCGTCCTCTCGCCATCCCATCCCGGCGAGCTCGTCGCCGCGCGAAAGGGCTCGCCCCTCATTCTCGGCGTGGGCGACCAGGAACACCTCATCGCCTCCGACGTCTCCGCTCTCGTTTCCCGCACCCAAAACGTCGTCTACCTCAAGGACGGCGAACTGGTGCACGTGAACGCCGCCGGCTTCACCCTCAGCACCCTTGATCTCGCGGACGTCTCCCCCGTCATCGACAAGGTCACCTGGTCGGTCGACGACGCCGAGCTCGGCGACCATCCGCACTACATGCTGAAGGAGATCTTTGAGCAGCCCCAGGCGCTCGAAAACGCCATGCGCGGACGCTTCTCCGCCGACGGCTCTTCCGCCAACTTCGGAGGCCTCAATCTCACCCCCGCCGACTTTCGCACCATCGACCGCTTCGTGTTCACGTCATGCGGCACCGGCTGGCACGCCTGCCTCGTGGCCGAGCACCTGATCGAGCGCTACGCCCGCATCCCGGTGGAGGTCGATTACGCCTCCGAGTTCCGCTACCGCAACGCGCCGCTCGACCGCGACGCGCTGTTCTTCGTCATTTCCCAGTCGGGCGAGACGATCGACACCCTCGCCGCCCTCCGCGAGGCCAAGCGCAAGGGC